>WLQA01000029.1 GCA_009698515.1 Actinomycetota bacterium | reverse complement strand
ATGAGGAAGTAATTTCGCCAATTCAAATACAGAGGCATGTTTGCGATGGACTGCGCCAAAGCCATCACCGATATAGAAATCACCGTAGGTAGATAATTCAGTAGCCAATTCATTTCGCTCTGTTTCATCCTTGCTAGTTTCAGAATTTTCATATCGAATGTTTTCTAGCAAAAGAACTTCACCAGGTTTTAATGAACGAGCTAATTGTTTAACCCCGGTTATCTTTGGTGAGAATTTAACCTCTTTATTTAATAACTCCCCTAGTTTTTTAGCAACTGGTGCCAATGAAAGTTCAGGCTTGCGTTCACCTTTTGGTCTACCCAGGTGGGCGATAATTGTGATGGAACAATTGTTGGTAAGTAATTTATTTATTGTACTTAATGATGCTCGGATTCTGCCATCATCGGTGATGACGCCATCTTTAATCGGTACATTTAAATCACAGCGCAAAATTACTTGCGCATTTTGCGGATTTAGATCAGAAAGAAGCTTTACTCCCATTACTGATTAAAGTGACTTGCCAATATATTGAATCAAATCTACTAAGCGATTTGAATAACCCCATTCGTTGTCATACCAACCAACAACCTTTACTTGGGTTCCAATAACTTTAGTCAAACCAGAATCGAAGATACAAGATGCTGGATCAGTCACAATATCTGCAGAAACAATTGGATCTTCGGTATAGGTCAAATATCCCTTTAACGAACCTTCACTCGCCTTTTTAATTGCAGCGTTAATTTCGGCAACTGTCACCTCTTTTGATAATTCAACAGTTAAATCTGTAGCTGAACCAGTTGGAACTGGAACACGCATCGCAAAACCATCTAGCTTTCCTTTTAACTCTGGGATAACAAGTGAGATGGCTTTAGCTGCTCCGGTAGAGGTAGGAATGATTGATAGAGCAGCCGCGCGAGAGCGACGTAGATCCTTATGTGGAAAATCTAAAATAACTTGATCATTGGTATAGGCATGAATAGTTGTCATTAAACCACGCACAATTCCAAATTCATCATTTAAAACTTTAGCCATTGGCGCTAAGCAATTTGTAGTACAAGAAGCATTAGAGATGATGTTATGTTTAGTTGAATCGTAATTTTCGTGGTTAACACCCATCACGATCGTAATATCTTCATCAGTTGCCGGAGCAGAGATAATTACTTTTTTAGCACCAGCGGTAATATGTTTCTGAGCATCGGCTGCCTTTGTGAAAATTCCAGTTGATTCAACAACTACATCTACTCCTAATTTGCCCCAAGGAATATTAGCTGGATCTCGTTCAGCACTTACCGAAATAGTTCTACCGCCAACTGTAATTGTGGTGTCGGTATGTGTCACTGGTTGATTTAAGCGACCAAGAATTGAGTCATACTTTAAAAGGTGAGCAAGAGTGGCGTTGTCTGTTAGATCATTGATTCCAACAATTTCAAATTTTGCACCTGATTCCAGTGATGCACGTAGGAAATTTCTACCGATTCGACCAAAGCCATTAACGCCAACTTTTAACATATTAGAACCTCATCTTTAAGTTATTTACAAAAGTATCTTTAAATGAATATCACGACAATGTGATGGGTAAATCTTATCAGTCCAAAAATGGGAATTAGTTAAGCAAATCTGGGCTAACACTTGCTTCCGTATCAGGAATTCCCAGATCTCGAGCACGTTTATCAGCCATTGCAAGTAATCTTCTGATTCGTCCAGCTATTGCATCTTTGGTCATTGGTGGCGAGGCTAACGAGCCAAGCTCCTCCAAACTCGCCTGTCCGTGATTGATTCGAAGCTCACCGGCCTCTTTCAAATGTGTTGGAATCTCTGGTCCTAAAATCTCCATTGCACGTTGCACACGTGCCGATGCAGCAACCGCTGCTCTTGCTGATCTACGTAGATTTGCATCATCAAAATTTGCTAATCGATTAGCAGTTGCGCGCACTTCACGACGCATCCTGCGCTCCTCCCAAGCTAGAACAGTTTCATGTGCACCTAAACGAGTTAACAATGCGCCAATCGCATCACCATCACGAATTACAACACGATCAACATTTCTAACCTCTCGAGCCTTTGCCGTAATTCCTAATCTACGAGCCGCACCAACTAGAGCAAGTGCTGCTTCAGGACCAGGGCAGGTAATTTCCAATGCAGATGATCTGCCAGGTTCAGTTAAAGAGCCATGAGCTAAAAACGCACCGCGCCAAGCAGCCTCTGAGTCACAAATTGCCGCAGATACAACTTGTGGTGGTAAACCTCGAATTGGTCGATTATTTGAATCAACTAAACCAGTTTGTCTAGCAAGTGCATCACCATCAGCTAATACCCGAACAATGTATCGACTTCCTTTTCTAATACCACTAGCTGAAACAACAGATAACTCGCTTTCATGACCAAATACTTCGGCAATATCTTTGCGCAATCTGCGCGCAGCTTGAGCGGTATCTAACTCCACCTCAATAATAATTTTGCCAGCCGAGATATGTAATCCCCCAGCAAAGCGAAGAAGTGCTGAAACCTCTGCCTTTCTGCAACAAGGTTTTGTTACCGAAAGTCTGCTTAACTCATCTTTTACTGCTTCAGTCATTGCCATGTGATTATCTAATCAGATTTGGTTGCAAAATGTGGCCGAAAGCGGAAAATAATTTCTTTGAATCATGGTGGAAAGTATGCACATTATCTGCTAGGTCAAAGGAAACTACTATGCCTCCGCATTTTTTAACTAGGGATTCAAAAGCGGAATTATTGGTGGCAATCCGATGATCTACTAATGCAAAATCAAATTTGAAATCTGGTAGGTGTTTCAGAATAAATTGCAAATGATCGGTTAATGAGGAGCCTGCGTACTCCTCAGAAGTTGTAGGATCTGGCAAATTAAAGATCAGAATCTTTTTGGCCTTTGACTTACTAATTGCCGCTGCCTGTTCTTTCAGCAATAAGTGCGGCATAACACTTGAAAGCCAAGAGCCGGGACCGAATGTAATCCAATCGGCTTGCTCAATAACTGAAAGTGCCTCCGGAGTAGATTTTGGTGATTCCGGAATTATTCGAAGTTGAATTACTTCACCTTTTGCTGCCGCTACTTCGATTTGTCCTCGAATAGTTTTACTTTCTCCATTTAATTCAAATGTGCCCTCGATATCTAGTGGCTCCAGCGCCATTGGAAGAACCCGTCCTACTACCTGCAGTAAATCTCCCACACGCTCTAGTCCTTTTACCGGATCACCATCGCGATCCCACAGCGCTGTCAATAATAAATTTCCAATCGCATGATTATCCATTTCACCAGCACTGGTAAATCGGTACTGCATAATCTCTGCCCAGCTTCTGCCCCAATCATCATCACTGCATAATGCAGCAAGTGCCATTCTTAAATCTCCTGGCGGTAATGAGTTAAATTCTGCACGTAATCTTCCTGAAGAACCACCGTTATCTGCAACGGTAACAATCGCTGTCACATCTTTGGTGACATTGCGCATCGCCGACAAGGTTGCTGCTAAACCATGACCTCCCCCCAGACAAACTACCTTTGTGCTCATTTATAACTCTCTACCTAAATCACGATGCATTGCTTTAGTTTGAATTACCTTGCCATTTACAAAATCTTTTTTGGTTAACCGCACATGCAGCTCTTGGGTTATCGCTACGGAACGATGCTTGCCACCAGTACAACCAATAGCCAGTGTTAAGTACTTACGACCTTCATTTATAAAACCCTTCGCCATAGTTTCAAAGAGAGATTGATATCTATCTAGAAATTCACCAACATTGGCAGAGCTTAAAACCGCATCACTTACCGCTTTATCTAATCCAGTTAAAGGACGTAATTTAAGATCCCAATGTGGGTTAGCAATGAAACGACAATCAACAACCAAATCAGCATCAACTGGAATTCCATACTTGTAGCCGAAAGAGAGAATGTTCACCTGCAGATCCACTGAGTTATCCTCGTGAAAGTACTCAGCAATCTTCTTCTCTAGTTGATGGATATTTAGTGCTGAGGAATCAATAACTAAATCGGCGCTATCACGGACTTCGCGAAGTCGATTGCGCTCCTCATTAATTCCATCAACGATGCGATCACTTCCTTGTAGTGGATGGGGCCGACGAGTTGATTCAAACCTTCTAACTAAAGATTCATCACTAGCATCAACAAAGAGGATTTTTCGACCGACACCTTGCTCACCAATTTCTGCTAAAGATTTGGTTAGATCATCAAAGAAGGCTCGCCCTCGAACATCAATTACAACTGCGATCTTATTTACTGAAACTTCTACTAATTCAATTAAATTACCAAGAAGTGCTGGTGGCAAATTATCGACAACATACCAACCTAAATCCTCTAGCGAATGGGCAACAGTTGATCGACCAGCACCACTCATGCCGGTGATGATTAATAATTCAGTGTCGGCCTTCATGCTCGAATCATCCTATGGCTGTCAAGCATCTAATATCTCACCGGTTTGCATATCGTATTTATCTGAAGAGGAATTACTGCGCAGAATGATGTCAATACTCTCGGCCATTTTTTCTCCGATGCCCGGCACCGCCGCCAGCTCTGAAACTGTCGCCTTACGAATAGCAGTTACGGAACCAAATACTTCAAGCAAAGATTTTCGTCTGACCTCTCCCAATCCTGGCACTTCATCAAGTAATGATTCCAACATCATCTTGGAGCGCTTACTACGATGAAAGGTGATTGCAAATCTATGCGCTTCATCTCGAATTCTTTGAAATAGGTAAAGGGCTTCACCATGCCTTGGAAAAATTATTGGTTCAGATGTATTTGGTAGATAAACCTCTTCTAATCGTTTTGCTAAACCAACCAGTGCTACATCTGTAATACCTAACTCTGTAAATGCTCGCGCAGCAGCATTTACTTGACCTTTACCACCATCGACAATTACCAGTTGGGGTGGATAGGCAAACCTTGGCTTCTGCGCACCATCAAGATCTGCTTGTGCCCCATCAATATCCTTTTCTGCTAAATACCTTTTGAATCTTCTAGTAATAACATGGTGGATTGCTCTCGTATCATCAAAACCTGCATCATCATTTATGGAAAATCTTCGATAATCACTCTTCTTCGGTTGGCCATCTTCAAAGACCACCATGGAGGCAACCATGTTGGTTCCTTGTATATTTGAAATATCAAAACACTCAATTCGCAGTGGTAATTCCGCAAGCTCTAATTGCTCTGCTATTTGAGTTAGCGCATTACCGCTTACAGCTGCATCATTGGCTCTTTTGCTTAAGTATTGAATAAGTGCTTGATGAGCATTGCGCTTAACCATTTCAACGATCTCAACTTTTTCACCTCGTTGCGGCTGAGTCAGTACTACTGTCTTGCCACGTTTTTCACTTAACCACTGCGATAGCTCTGCAGAATCTGGTGGTAATTGATCAACCATGATTTCAGCAGGTGGAGTGGTTTCACTGTAAATTTTGCCAAGCATTGCAGAGATGATTGATTCATCTTCTAAGATATTTGCCCGATCAATAATCCACGACCTAGAGCCAGTAATTCGACCAGCCTGAATATTAAACTGTGATAATGATGCATGTGTAATATCTTCATGTATTGCTAAAACATCAGCATCAATCTTTTCATTTAAGAACCGATCGGTAGATTCAAAAGCCTTGTTAATGGCATTTAACTGATCTCGCAATCTTGCCGCTTTCTCAAACTCTTCATTATCCGCGGCAGTTTGCATCTCTTCCTCAATACGAGTTGCAATATCTTCTGGCGACTTTTCTAAGAAATTAACTAAATCAGTGGCTAATTTTTTATGTTCATCCTCGGTAACCCATTCCACGCAAGGTGCAGCACATTTACCAATATCGCCCATCAAACACTGACGTTTTGTACGTTGCGCCGTCTTAAAATTGGCATCACTACAAGTTCGAACTGGATATATCTTCATTAATGTTTCATAGGTACTACGTAACGCCCAAGCATGCGAATACGGGCCAAAGTACTTAATGCCAGGAATCTTTTTAGCTCTGGAAATAAATAATCTAGGAAATTTTGATTTCACATCTATCGCTAAATATGGATATGACTTATCATCCTTAAATTGCACATTGAAATCGGGGTTGTATTGCTTGATCCAAGTAAACTCAAGTTGTAACGCTTCAACCTCAGTTTTAACTAGGGTCCAATCTACGCGAACTGCGGTGTGCACCATTCTTCTAGTTTTGGTGGGTAAATTACTGCCAAAGTAAGAGTTCAATCTATTTTTAATATTTTTAGCTTTTCCAACATAGATAACCTTGTCGGTGTCATCAAAGAATCGATACACACCTGGATCATTTGGTAAATTACTTGGGCGGTAACTTTGAGGATCTGCCATGATTTTTACTTCGCTAATGCTTGCGCTAAATATTTTCCGGTATAACTCTTTGGATTCTTTGCCACTGCTTCTGGTCTGCCCTCTGCGACTATTAAGCCACCACCAGAACCACCTTCCGGGCCTAAATCGATAATCCAATCCGCAGATTTAATGACATCTAAGTTGTGCTCAATTACCACAACCGTATTTCCAGTATCAACCAATCGGTTTAACACCAGCAGCAATTTTCGAACATCTTCAAAATGTAATCCTGTTGTTGGTTCATCTAATACATAAATTGTTCGCCCAGTTGATCTGCGTTGTAATTCAGTGGCTAATTTAACTCGTTGTGCTTCACCGCCAGATAGCGTTGGCGCTGATTGACCTAGGCGAACGTAACCAAGTCCAACATCGCACAATGTTTTAAGAAATCTTGCTATAGCGGGAACTGATTCAAAAAAGGAATGTGCCTCTTCAATTGGCATATCCAGTACTTGCGCAATAGTTTTACCTTTGTAATGAACCTCTAATGTTTCGCGGTTATACCTAGCCCCATGACAAACTTCGCACGGAACATAAACATCTGGCAGAAAGTTCATTTCAATTGTGATGGTGCCATCACCAGCACAATTCTCGCAGCGACCACCTTTCACATTGAAGGAAAAACGACCTTGTTGATATCCGCGCACCTTAGCTTCACTAGTTTCAGCAAATAACGCGCGCACCTTGTCGAATACGCCGGTATAGGTTGCAGGGTTAGATCGTGGCGTTCTGCCAATAGGTGATTGATCGACATGTACAACTTTATCTAACTGATCTAGGCCCGTAACAGTGCGGTGGCGACCAGGCACAATTCTTGCGCCATTTAATTTATTTGCCATAACTGAATACAAGATGTCATTAACCAAAGTTGATTTACCAGAACCGGATACTCCAGTAACAGCAACAAAAGCAGAGAGCGGAAATGAAACATCGATGTTTTGAAGGTTATTTTCCTTAGCTGCCTTAACCGTAATTACTTTCTTCTCATCAATTGCTCTTCGTTTTTTTGGAATTTCAATCACACTTCTGCCAGCTAAGTAGGCACCGGTAATGGAACCTTTAGCTTTGATTAAATCTTCGTAACTGCCGGAAGAGACAACTTTTCCGCCATGCTCCCCCGCACCTGGTCCAATATCTACAATCCAATCTGCAGTTCGGATTGTGTCCTCATCATGTTCAACCACTATTAAAGTATTTCCAAGATCACGCAAGCGAGTTAATGTTTCAATTAACTTACGATTATCTCGTTGATGTAAACCAATACTTGGTTCATCCAACACATACAAAACTCCTGTTAAACCCGAACCAATCTGAGTTGCCAATCGAATACGTTGGGCTTCACCGCCCGATAATGTAGCTGCTGGGCGAGCCAGTGATAGGTAATCCAGACCAACATCTAGTAGAAAACCAAGTCGAGCATTAACCTCTTTGAAAACTCGCTCTGCTATCTGCTTTTCTCTCGCTGATAATTTAATATCTTTTAAGAATTGCGCACATTCTGAAATTGATAATTCACAAATCTGTGCGATGTTTTTATCCGCAATTGTTACCGCTAAAACTTCCGGTTTTAATCGCGCACCGTTACAAGCTGGGCAGGGAGTCTCGCGCATATAAGCTTCGTACTTATCACGGCTGAAATCGCTATCTGTTTCGCCATGACGCCGGTGAATAAACGGCACGACCCCTTCAAATCCAGTTGAATAATTTCTAACACGACCATAACGATTCTTATATTTTACGTGTACCTCATAGTCATAACCATTGATGATGGCATCCTTTGCTTTTTCAGATAACTTTTTCCAAGGTGCATCTAGTGAAAACTTAATATCGGTTGCCAAACCTTCTAGTAAACGCAAGAAATATTCCGAGGAATGTCCGCCAGACCATGGCGCAATAGCGCCTTCATAAATTGAAATTGAATCATCTGGGATGATTAACTCTTCATCAACTTCAAGCTTTGTGCCGATTCCTGAACACTCT
>WLQA01000028.1 GCA_009698515.1 Actinomycetota bacterium | reverse complement strand
GCCATTTCAATTGGCACTGCTGTTTTTCCGCCGACACTAAACACCATCAAAATATCATTCTTATTAAATTGCCAGTTCTTTAATATCTCAGCAGCAAACCCTTCAACTCGTTCGATATACATGGCTTGGCGCTGACCATTTGATCCAACTACTTGAGTATGAAATGTCGTGGAAAGTTCGCCCATTGGATTAAATCCGGCGTATGACCCGTAACGTGGAAACATCTCTTCAATTGGAATACGTGAGTGGCCGGTTCCAAATAAATGGACGACGCCATCTTTTAAAATTGAATCTGCGCACCATTGTGCTGCAGTACTGATATTTGTGCCTTGTTCTTTTATTAAATCTGAAAGTAATTGCTGAGCGCGATCGGTCCATGTGCCAGCTAATGCTGAAACATTTGCCATTCCGATCCCCCTTTTAACTGATGCCTTATAACTGGTACCTTGGCCGCATGGGCCAAATGTCTATACCAATTCTGAAGAGAAGGTAGTCCTTTCATGAAGGCTGGTCAAGGCAAGAAGGCTGAGAAAGTATCCCTCCGCTACCAAGAGATTGAGGCTTGGCTTCGGGAAATCATTCTCAAGGGCCGGGCGGGTGAGGCGATTCCATCTGAGGTGGAAATTGCCGCCAGCTTTGATGTCAGCCGTATGACGGCAAGACAAGCAGTTTTAAATTTAATGCGCGAAGGTTTAGTTGATCGTCGTCGAGGTGCCGGAACATTTATTGCAGATAATCCATTGCACCGTCGAGAAGGAGTTTTACTTTCCTTCTCTGAGGATATGAAACGACGCGGACTTAAGCCATCCTCTGAATTAATTTCAGCGAAAAAAGAGATTGCAACCGCTGATGATCGCAAAGCTTTATCCCTAAAAGATCCTTCATCTGTAATTGTGATTAGGCGCTTGCGTCTTGCGGATAAAACTCCCCTAGCTTTAGAAAAGGTTGTATTAATCTCTAAGTGTGCCAAAGTTTTAGATGATGATTTAGAAAATGGATCTTTACATGATGCACTTCGCAAAATTGGAATTCAGCCAACATTGGCAAGTGGCTGGCTCAAAGCCAGGCTTGCAACTGCGCAAGAGGCTAAGAAATTAGATTTACCTACTAAATCGCCATTACTTGTTGAAACGAGAGTTATTGAAGATCAACATGGAAATCAAATAGAGCACACTGAAACCGCGTATGCGGCAAATCGTTATGTTGTAGATATCAAACTTAATTGTGCGCCAGCAGTAATTGCGCCATTTAATGCAGCGCCAATTGATCCGGCGTAAAAACCCAAGGTCGCTGGTACGACATTAATCGCACTCTTTGGAAATAAGTTAGCCCGCTTATTCATCTCTGCCCGAATTTCATTTAATAAAATATCGCCAGATTGAGCAACCCCGCCACCGATCACAATTGTGTCTGGTGCAAGTACTGCCATTATGTTGGTCAATGCAATTGCAATCCAAAAGCCAACCTCTTTGAAAGCGGCAAGTGCTTTGGCATCTCCGGCAACTGCATTTTTGTAAGCTTCTTCAGCTGTCTTAGTTCCGGCTAACTTTGCTATTGCAGCTGAGTTAGTAAGCGGTTCTGCACAACCTTGAGTTCCACAACCACACATTGGTCCATCTGCTTTTACGATCTGATGTGCAATTTCACCCGCACCGCGAGTTGCACCCATATGAATTTTTCCATCAATTACAACACCGCCACCAACACCTGTTCCAATTACATAACAAGCAACAGTTTTCTTTCCTAATGCTGCGCCCATAATTGCCTCTGCCAATGTAAAAGCACGTGCATCATTAATCATCGCAGTAGGTAAATTTGTGGCCTTTCTAATTGGTTCTAAAGCTTGGAATCCCTTCCAAGGACCAGGCAGGTTTGGAAATAACTCAATAGTTCCATCAGCGTTAAATACACCAGGAACGGCAACGCCAACTGCTGCCAGATCAGGAAATTGCTGTTGATTTTCCTTAGCTAAATTAGCAAGCCGATCCACAACATGTTGCGGACCGTGCTGTGCTTCAGAGGAAACATCCTCCTCTTTAATTATCTGCCATTTGTCTGAAATTTTTTCAATGACAGCGATCTTGATGTTTGTTCCACCAAGATCTAACCCTAAGAATTTAGTCACGGCCGAATTTTGCCACGTATTCATCAAGCATCGCACCAGTTGCTGATGCACCGCTTCGTGTAACACCGGCATCCATATACTCAAGAAGTGAATCTAGAGTTCTAACTCCACCAGCACTCTTAACCTTTACTGTTGGACTAACACTTTCCTTCATTAATTTAATGTCAGCCAGTGTTGCACCAGTTGGCGCATATCCAGTTGAAGTCTTAACGTAATGAGCTCCGGCTGCTTCACTTAATTTACATCCAGTTACTTTTTCAGCATCGGTTAAATAGGCATTTTCCAAAATCACTTTAACTGTGTGGCCAGCAGCCGCTTTAACTACTGCAGCGATATCTGCTTGAACTTCAGCTGTAGCGCCTGATTTTAGTAATCCAATATTTAGCACCATATCAATTTCTGTTGCTCCATCTTTAACCGCTTGTTCTGTTTCAAAAACTTTGGTCGATGTTGTTGAAGAACCGTGAGGAAAACCAACGACAGTTCCTACTAAAACATCGGTGCCCTTTAATAAATCTGCACAAAACTTCACATCAGCGGGTTTGCAGCAAACAGATGCCACATCATATTTCTTAGCAATCTCGCAACCCTCTTTAACTTCATTACGAGTCATCTCTGGCTTAAGTAATGAGTGATCGATGGTTTTAGCAACCTGCTTATATGTGTACTTTGGATGTGCCATTTATTTCTCCTCTTTTGTTTTCTGGTTTCTTAGATTCCAGAGATAGTGGACCAACCACCATCGATTTCTAATACCTGACCAGTAACAGCATTGTTTTCAATCAAGTAAACATATCCAGCAACTACTTGACCAACTGGAAGTTGATTTGGTGCAAGTGGTTGTTTTCTCTTAGTGAACTCTGAAATTTCAGGATTTTCTGCTGCACGCTTTGCCATGGGCGTTGCCACCAAGCTTGGTGCAACGGCATTTACTCTAATTTTATTTGCAAGATAACTAGATGAAAGAGTTGCGACCATTGCATTTATTGCACCTTTTGCAACGGCATAAGCATTAGTTTGAAAGAATTCCGGCGATGGTGAGGTTGCCAATACAGATGAGGTTAAAGTCAATGATCCGCCACCTGACTCTTTGAAGTACTTAACAGCTTCGCGGGCAGTTAAGAACGCGGTAGTTAAATTAAGTTCAAGTGTTTGTTCCCAAGCATTTTTTGAAATACTCTCGATTGGACCATCACCAAATGCGCGACCTGAGCCACCGGCAATTGAAACTACATGATCTAACCCACCTAAACTTTTTATTGCTTCTTGAAAACCATTTACGACAGCTAATTCATCGCGAAGATCAATCGGTTCATATCCCAATACAGCCGGAAGTTGTGCCGCGAGTGATTTTGAATCTTCTGCATCTCCACCTAATAAGTAGATTTGATAATCAGATTTAGCTAATTCCGTGGCAAGCCCAGCAGCAATACCTCGACTGCCAGTAATTAAAACTCGCTTACTCATTTTTAAAGCATAGTAAGGATTGCTTAAGTTGTCTAGACAACTCTAGTTTCACGAGAAAGATAGATAAGCCCAACTGTTACCAATGCAATCCCAGCCCATCCCTGCAAAGTTATCGATTCATTTAATACAACAGCTGCCAAAATTGTTGCCGTTGCTGGTTCTGCCAATATCAAAGTTGAGGCAACACCAGGCTTTACACCTTGTAATCCTTTTGCATAAAGAATGTAGGCAAGTGCAGTTGGTATTAATCCCAACCAAATAATCATTGCTACACCATCTATGGTACCAAGCCAATTAAATCCATTGAAGATTAGAAATGGTATTGATAAAACTGCGGCCAGTGAAAAAACTTTATACATCGTATAAGTTGAATCAACGCCAGGTGTAAATGCACGTTTGCTTGAGACAGCTAATAATCCAAATGAACCACCAGCAATGATTGCCAAAATAAATCCACCTAAATCAAAATCGGCAACGCCATTTGCAGTTCCTAAAATAATAATTCCAGTAGTGGTGATGATGGTTGCAATAAACCAACGCTTAGTGGCTTTTTGTCGATAGATTAAATAATCAAGCAAGCCAGTTAAGGCTGGAACTGATCCGAGCGCAGTTACTGTGCCAATGGCAACTCCGGTTTGTTTAACAGCAGAGAAGAAAGTTAATTGGTAAGACAAAATTCCAATGGCACTAAGCCACATTGATAACTTAGGGACTGGAGCGGATTGAATCTTGGTAAATTTCACATACAAGTACAAAAAGAAAGCACCGACAATTAACCTCGCACTGCCAATAGATAAGGATGAGATGCCATCAGGGCCTAATGCCTGTGTGGTGCCGGTTGTGCCAAAACAAATTCCGGCTGCAATAACTAAGGCGTAGTTTCGCCTCACATAATGAGATAACTCCTTGCTCATGTGTAAAAGGTAGCCGAAGTTCAACCACTAAGATTTTAGGCATGACGTGGCAGCGAGTTGATTTAACACCAGCGCAAATTGATCATTTAAAAACATTAGTTACCGGACAAGTTTCAACAAATGAAACTGTGCTTGATCAACATGGTCGCGATGAATCTGCAATTCCACCTGTTCGACCATCTGCAGTAGTAATGCCACACAGCACTGAAGAGGTTTCAAAGGTGCTCTCCTACTGCAATAAAGAAAAAATCCCAGTAGTTGCATTTGGTGCTGGATCATCATTAGAAGGACATGTTCTTCCATTATTTGGTGGCATCTCTTTAGATTTAACAGAGATGAATAAAATTATTGAGGTTCGCGCCGATGATTTATTGGTGCGCGTTCAGCCTGGTGTTCACCGGATGGCGTTAAATGAAAAGTTGGCTTCATCAGGATTGTTCTTCTCTGTTGACCCAGGTGCAGATGCAACGCTCGGCGGCATGGCATCAACTGGAGCTGCTGGCACAACCACAGTTCGTTACGGATCAATGCGCGATAACGTTTTAGCGATGACTGCAGTAATGGCAGATGGCACAGTTGTTCATACTGGGCGGGAAACTAGAAAATTATCTGCCGGATATGACTTAACTAGATTATTAGTTGGCTCAGAAGGAACTTTGGCAATCATTACAGAGTTAACACTTCGGGTATTTGGTATCCCAGAGAAAATGGCGGCGGCAATCGTGCGCTTTCCAACTTTGGCAGATGGTGTTACCGCAGCAACGGCAATTGTGCGCTCTGGTATTTCAATTGCCCGATGTGAATTCTTAGATGCCCAATGTATTAAGAATGTAAATGCACATGATGGTTTAACACTTACTGAAGTACCAACTTTGTTTTTTGAATTCCATGGTAGCCCGCAAGGTGTGCAAGAGGATGCAAATTCAGTTAAAGAGATTGTGGAAGAGTTTGGTGGTAGCGAGTTTGAATGGACAACAGATGAAGGTGCACGTCGTAAGTTATGGCAAGCACGTCACAATGCTTATTGGGCAGGAATTGCAGCCAATCCTGGAAAGCGAGCAGTTAGCACCGATGCCGCTGTTCCACTTTCAAAATTAGCTGATGCCGTAACTGTTGCTGATCAACTTCTTGCTAAACATAAATATCCATATTCAATTTTGGGACATGTGGCAGATGCCAATTTCCACTGCTTCATAGTTACTGATCCAAATAAACCTGAAGAGCTAGCGGATGTTAGACATATAACGCACGAGATAACGATGAAGATGATTGAGATGGGCGGCACATGCACCGGCGAACACGGCATAGGCTCAGGAAAAATTGAGGCTTTAATCGCTGAAACTGGAGCTCCGGCAGTTAATATTATGAAGGCAATTAAGCAAGCGCTTGATCCAAATAATATTTTAAATCCAGGAAAGGTTTTCAATTGATGAGTCTTACCGTTTGGGAAGTTACCATCGCAGGTTTATTAATAGTTCTTGCGATCGACTTAACACTTGCAATTGTTAGACGACATATTGAAACCTCATTTAAAGAGGCTGCTGCTTGGACCGTCTTTTATGTTTGCGCCGCCATCGCCTTTGGATGGTCCTTAGGAGAATGGAATACCGAACAATCTCGTTCTGAGTTCTTTGCAGGCTGGATCACCGAATACTCATTATCAGTTGATAACTTATTTATATTTATTTTAATTTTGGCAAGACTTAAGATTGCTAAATCAAAGGAGCAATTGGTTCTGCTTATTGGAATCATCATGGCGCTTGTACTTCGTGGCATCTTTATCTTGCTTGGCGCAGCTGTCATCGATCGCTACACCTGGGTCTTCTTTATCTTCGGTGCCTTCCTACTATTTACCGCTTACAAATTAATTGGCGAGGATGATCACAAAGAATGGAAAGAGGGCAAATTAATTCTTTGGTTAAAAGCGCGCGGCTCATCCCCGATGACGATCGCATTAATTGCACTTGCATTTACAGATTTAGTTTTCGCACTTGATTCGATTCCGGCGATCTTTGGTTTAACTAAAGATCCTTATATTGTCTTCACGGCAAATGTATTTGCACTTATGGGACTTCGTCAGTTGTATTTCTTAATTGGCGGATTAATGAACCGATTAATTTATTTAACAAAAGGTTTATCAATAATTCTCGCCTTTATCGGCGTGAAATTGATTATCGAAGCATTCCACGGAGTAGATATACATATTCTCTTTGGCGTTCATATTCCAGAAATTTCTACACAATTCTCATTATCGGTGATCGTTGGCACGCTAGTAAGTACAACAATTGCTAGCTTGATCGTAAGTGCTAAAAGAAACTCCGATAAATAGGTGGCACAATAAGCCGCATGTCTGTGGCACAGCGCAAGATCCAAGTATTTGAACCGCATCGTGCTTCGCTGCCAAAATTAAAGCCATACTTAACTGAGTTTTGGCGCCGTCGTGAATTTGCCACTGAACTTTCTAGATTTACCGACAAGGCTGAGTACCTAGAATCTAAATTAGGAAAAGTATGGCTTGTACTTAACCCGCTTTTTCTTGCGGTGATTTACTTTTTGTTAGTTTCTGTAATTCGTGGCGGCACTAGCCAAACCAATGGCTTTGTCACCTTGTGCCACATATTAATTGGATTATTTACCTTCTACTTTGCACAAAACACAATTTTAGCTGGCGCGCAATCAATTACCTCTGGTGGGCGATTGATTTTAAATCAGGCATTTCCAAGATCATTACTTCCACTATCTAGTGCATTAAGTGCTGCTCGCCAATTTGTGCCAACAATTCCAGTTTATGTTGCTGTGGTTTTAATCGGCAAGGTTGCATTTCCAGATGCAAATCTTCCTGGGTTAACTTGGAATTACTTATTTCTGCCATTGCTGTTAATTCCACTTGCCTTAACAAGCTTTGGTTTGGCTTTGCTATTTGCAACAATGAATGTTTACTTCCGTGATACCAGCAAACTTTTGACATACATAACTCGAATTTGGTTATACGCCTCTCCAGTTTTATGGCTACCGGAAATGGTGCATGGCTGGCATCGCATCATTCTTTATTTAAATCCACTAGGCCCAGTTCTTTCAGCAAATAGTCGGATCTGGATTGATGGTTTGGCACCAACTGCATCACAAGTAATTGCATCTGCAATCTGGTCAGTTCTGGCATTACTTCTTGGCGGTTACTTCTTCGTATCAAGGGAGCGCGATTTTGCGGTCCGAATCTAAAGCAGTTACTGAGATGCCAAGTAATTTGGCTATTCGAATTGAAGATCTTTCAATTCGTTACAAAATAAATGTGGAAGCAAAGAAGACTTTAAAGAATGCGGTAATGCGCGCTAGCAAAGGACAAAAGGTTCGGATGCGAACCGTGGAGGCGGTTAATCATTTAAATTTAGATATTCCACATGGCAGTGTTGTTGGAATTGTTGGTGCAAATGGCGCTGGTAAATCAACCTTAATGAGATCAATCGCTGGCATCTTGCCACCAACTGAGGGACGAATAATTGTTGATGGAAAGATCTCCACATTATTAGCACTTGGTGTGGGCTTTAATCCAGCGCTATCTGGCCGCGACAATATTATTTTGGGCGGCTTAGCTGCCGGAATGTCTCGTGCTGAAATTGAAAGCAAAACAGATGAGATCGCACAATTTGCCGATCTGCCTGATGGTTTTATTGATATGCCAGTGCGCACCTATTCATCAGGTATGTATGGCCGCGTGGCATTTTCAGTTGCGGTAAATATGACACCAGATATCTTGCTATTAGATGAGGCGTTATCAGCAGGAGATGCCGCTTTTAAAGAGAAATCCTTTAATCGTATGCGCGAGCTTTGTGCGCAAGCACGCACAATTTTAATTGTTTCACATGCACTTGCTTCAATCAATGAACTTTGTGATTCAGCAATTTG
>WLQA01000027.1 GCA_009698515.1 Actinomycetota bacterium | reverse complement strand
ATCTTCATCGCGGATGCTCCATGAAGTGCCGTACTCTTCTAGAAGTTCTAAGAATGGTTTAGCGTCAAACCACTCTGGACCATTAACACCTAATGGTTGCCAAATACCTTTATGAACTAATTCCATGGCGATAACTGGATTAATCGCGGTCTGCCATACAACTGCTTGATCGCCGTACTCTTTCATTGACCATGCATTATCAACCACGTTGTAAATGTAAACCGCTTTTGGATTTCCTTCTTTATCTAAACCTTTAATTAGTGCACCGGCACAAGTCTTACCCTTCATGCGCTCACCAAGTGTTGCTGGATCTGGCAGAGATGCAGCAAGCAGATCACGTGGTGAAACACTTACACCTTGCACATCAACTGTTTCTTTTCGATCCATACCTAACATATTGATTGTTTTTAAGATTGAAATAAATTCTGCGCCCAGACCATATTTAAAGTTAACCTTCTTGGCATCAATCTTTTGTGGAATTAGCACAACCTCTTCGTGCTCAACATTTACGCACTCAACTGGACCAATTCCTTCTGGGAAATCAAATATTTCTAATTCGCTGAACGGGGTAGTTGTGTACCAACCACGGCCATCTTCCCAAACCAACGGTGGATTCAAGCACTCTTCAATTGTTGTCCAAATTGAAAATGATGGTGCGAAGTCAAAACCTTCAACACGAAGATTTGAGCCATCTAAAATTGTGCAGGAATCAATTCGACTAAACATGTAATCACTTGCGTACTTGGCAAATAAATCGCTCATGCCAGGTTCAACACCCATTCCAATTAATGCATAAATCTTTCGTTCATCCCAGTTGTAATCACGTGCAAATTGTTCATCGCCTAATTTCACACCGGTTTCGGTATATGGATAGTGAGGGTGTTTACGAGACAAAGACATCGCCATATCAATGTAATTAGTATTTTCAATTTCGCATGCAAGGAAGATCGGCATTACAAAGCGCGGATCTACCGCATTAATAACAACATCTGGTTTTACCTTACGAATTAAATCGCGAACATCTTCAAGCTCTGCAGCATTAACCATGGCGGCAGAAAAACGTGGATCTTTAACTCTTGCTACGGCCTCTTCGGCACGAGACAAAGTTCGGTCAGCTACGACCATTGATTCTATAAATGTACGACGGGCTGCGATATTAACTATCGCTCTACCTACACCACCGGCACCTATTACGAGGGCCTTCATTTTTCACTACTCCAAACAATTTTTCTTAATTCTAGTGGGGCGATAAATTAAAGCCAAATTTACGCATGATTAATGATGTGGTTATCGCTTTTTATTACTTCTTATTATTATTAAACCAATAAATTAATTTCACAATTATTTTATTTAATGTCCCCGTAGCTCAGTGGATAGAGCAACCGCCTCCTAAGCGGTAGGTCGCAGGTTCAACTCCCGCCGGGGACACAATTAATGTGAGATCGTAAATCTTTTTAGAGATTTAGGTGCCCACCAATTTCGTTCTCCAAATAATCGCATTAATGCCGGTACTAATAATGCACGAACCAAAGATGCATCTAGCAAGATCGCAAATGCCACACCAAAACCAAGCATCTTGATCGAAGTAACACCACTTAACATAAATGATGCGAAGACGATGGCAAGTAATCCTGCTGCTGCAGTAATGATGCGAGCTGATCTTTGTAGACCAGTAGCAACTGATTCAATGTTGCTCTTGCCAGCTTCATGCTCTTCCTTAATTCGAGAAAGCAGAAATACTTCATAGTCCATTGATAACCCAAAGGTAACAACAGCAATTAAAATAACCGATCCAGTATCTAGTGATCCGGTGACTGTGAAATCGCCAACTAGCCACTTAAGATGTCCATCTATGAATATCCAAGTTACTGCACCTAGAGTTGCAGCTAGAGAGAGAATATTTAAAAGCACCGCTTTAATCGGCAAAATAATTGATCCGGTAAAGACGAAGAGCAAAATCATTACGCCAATGGCAATCCATAGAAGTGCCCATGGCAATGTTTTTGCAGTTCCATGTTGGGTATCTGCATAATCTGCAGCAACTCCACCAATTAATGTTCCCTCTGGTGCACGTATTGCACGCAGATCATTAATTAACTTTTCCGCTTCTGGCGTGCGTGGTCCCATGGCATGAATTGCAGTAACACGAACATCATCTCCTGCTACTTGCGAATCACCAATCCGAATAATTCCAGGAAGCTGTGAAATCTCAGTTGTGTATTGATTGATCTGTGTTCCCATAAATGCACCTTTAGGAACGATTATTTCAATTGGGTTTCCTTCTTGACCAGGAAATCTTTCAATAATAACTCGTGCAGCAATTGCTGCTGAATTATTTGCTGGCAATACTTGGCTATCAACCTGTGAGAACACAATATTTTTTATTGGCGCTGCCAATACTGTAAGAATAATTAGCGAAAGAACTACAACAGAGATTGGCTTGCGCATAACAAATCTTGCGGTATCTGCCCAGCGACCATCCTCTTTTGGCGCAATTGCACTCTTACGTACAACAACATTATCTATTTTGTTTCCAAGCATTGCTAGTAATGCAGGCAGGGCTACTAATGCACCAAGGACGGCCATTATTACAACAGTTACTCCTGCATAGCCAAATGATTTTAAGAACATCTGTGGAAACATCACTAGTGACATTAAGGTCAACACAACTGTAAGGCCTGAGTAAAAAACAGTTTTACCTGCAGTGGCCACCGTATTAACTATTGAATCCTCTACCGATTTTCCAGCGTGTAACTCTTCACGGAATCTATTAACAATAAGTAATGAGTAATCAATACCTAAACCAAGTCCAAGACCGGTAATTAAATTTAACGCAAAAATGCTCACGCCGGTAAACAAAGTTAATAAGTACATAATCAAGAATGAGCCCAAAATTGCACTTACGCCAACCACTAGCGGCATGGCGCTAGCAACTAAGCCACCAAAGACAAAAGCCAACAAAATAAATGTCAATGGGATGGAAATGGATTCAGCTAATGCTAAATCTTTAGAAATTTTGCTGTTAATGGCATGAGCAAATACTCCGGTACCGCTGGCATAAACTTTTAGATTCTCAAATTTTCCATCGTACTTAGCTTGAATACTCTTTCCCAGTTCTTGAATGGTTCCCCATTCAGATTTATCACTGTAAACAAAGAGGAAGCCAGCTTTCCCATCTTTACTTAGCAAAGATGGCGCACCGCCGGTCGACCAAAAAGAAAGCGTTTTTCCAACATGCGCCTCTGCTTTAATTTTTGTTTCAAGTTTAGATACAGTTGCAAAAACAGATGGATCAGAGGCAGCAGTAGGCGCTTCGACAACTAAAACAACTGAAGGATCTTCAACTTTAAATACATCTTGTAAATACTCATAAGCTTTATATGAATCAGAATTCGGATCGCTATAGCCGCCACTTTCTAATCTACTGAAAACACCAGAACCAATCGCACCTGCTAGTAAAATTCCAATTAAATAGATTGTAAATACTGACTTCTTACGGCGAACTAAGGTGTGGCCTAGCTTTTCAAACATTTATCTTCCATTCGTATTTTTTTGTATTCGACATTTGCAGTAGAGTTCATATTCTAATGAGTGATGATAAAAATAAGATTCAAGACAATGCATCTCAAGCGCCATTGTTGCCCAAGATCACAAATGATGAAATCGACTTAGAATTTGATGAGAAGCGTGATGATGAAATTAAAGCAGACCGCCCACCACATCATGGTGGTTAATCTTAAGAATCAGATTTAGGAGCTGGCTTAGGTTCGGTTTTTGCTGGCGCAGGAGCTGGAGTTGAAGTACTTCTTGAATCAGTTTTATAAAAACCACTACCTTTAAAAACAACTCCTACATTGTTATAAACCTTGCGAACACTGCCTTTGCATTTTGGACATGTATCTAGCGCAGCCTCAGAAAAAGATTGCACAGCCTCAAATTGATGCTCGCATTTATTGCACATGTATTCGTAGGTTGGCATAGGACAGAATCTTAAAGTAGTGGCAAGATTAGGACTAATCGAAAGCGGGGAAGTATGAAAAAGGTAGCTTTATTACTTGCTTCATTCTTTATTGGCGCAATTATTGCTGGCCCAGCACAAGCAACATCTTTAGTTAGCTCATCACCAGTCGGTGCATCGGTTTTAAGTGTTGCACCTACCGCTGTAACAATTACCGCAAATGCAGAATTAACTGATGGCGCAAATGATTTAAAAGTTTTTGATCCAACAAGTGCCCAAGTAGATGATGGTTCAATTCAAGTTCAAGGCGCAGTGATGACTGTTGGCTTAAAGCCACTGACTGCAACTGGTGTTTACACAGTTACTTACACAATGATGGCAGTTGGCGAGTCGCCAATTACTGGAAGTTTTACATTTCTTTTTAATGCACCAGCTGTGATCTCAGAACCGACTCCTGGCACATCAGAAACTCCGCAGATTTCCCAATCAATTAACCGAACAAGTGATTTCTTAGTAATTGCACTCTTAGTTTTAGCCTGCTTTGTATTGGTTTTGCTATCTCGATACGCCAAACAAACATTTAATTCAAATACTCCTAAAAAACCAAGAACTGTAAAGAAACCAACCAAGCAGAAGAAAATATCCAAGTAGTTTTTAGATGATCGAGATTCTCTCACCTCTAACCAAAGGGCTAATGCAGTTAATTGGTTTAACTTCAATTGGCTTACTGATTACCTTATCTGTATTAGCAGGTGAGGTTAAAGGTGAAATAACAAATACAAAGATTGCCCACAGAAGCAAGAAATTGCTTTGGGCTTGGTTGTTTGCTCTCGTTATATATGTTTTAGTGCAGATCGCTTATTTACTTGAGCAGCCATTGTTAAAATCATTTGATGGCAATGTAATCAGATCATATTTAACTCAAACATCAATTGGAAAAAGTTATTTAATCCAGATAATTTGTATTTTAATTATTTTGATAACACCGCTTAAGAGATTATGGGCGGCTTATTTTGGTTCATTACTTGGATTAATCGGCATCGTTGCGCCAGTTTTCCAAAGTCATGGTAGCTCTGCTGGGCACCATGCCTTAGCAATAGGCGCACTTGTTATACATGTATTAGCACTTTGTATTTGGGTGGGTGGACTAATTGGTTTAGCTCAACTAAGCAGCACGGAAAGAAAATTCGCATTGCCAAGATTTAGCGAATTAGCCCTTTGGAGCGCAATCACTGTATCAATTTCAGGCGTGGCAACTGCCTGGACCAGATTGGATTCAATTTCAGCTTGGCAAACAAAGTACGGCGCAATAGTAATTTTAAAAATATTCTTAACCTTTATTTTGATTGGCTTCGGCGCACTTCATCGCAGATGGATAATTAATAAAGATTTTCCTTCTATATTCAGATTAATTTTTGGCGAAGTTGCAGTGATGGCAGCCACGGTATTCATAGGCAGTTGGCTATCTACTACCGCACCACCAGAGCGAAATGTTGAAGTATCACAATCTATTTTGATTACTGGAATTGAGATGCCAAAACCTCCATCACTTACCAATATTTTATTTGCTTATGATCCCGACGGTTTAATGATGGGTATTTTGATATTAGCGGTTGCTATTTATATTAAAGGTGTTGTGTCATTAACTAGACGTGGTGATAAGTGGCCCGTAGGCAGAACGATTTCATTTGCGCTGGGTATATCAGCAATTGATTTTGCAACCAGTGGCGGACTTGGCGTCTATGCCCACTTCGCATTCTCAAATCACATGTTGGCTCATATGGTTTTAGGAATGATTGCCCCGATCGGAATAGTGCTGGGCGCACCAATTACATTAGCTCTTAGAACTTTACCAATTGGTCGAAATAAAGATGAGCGTGGAATTCGGGGATCATTTATTTCACTATTGCATTCAAAGTTTGGAAAATTTTATGCAAATCCGATTGTCGCACTAGCTATATTTGATGGATCCTTATTCCTTCTCTACTTCACACCTTTATTTAGTAATTTAATGGTGGGCCACAGCGGACACTTATTTATGAATCTGCATTTTATATTGGCTGGTATTTTATTTTTCCAAGTAATAATTGGGATAGATCCCATGCCTATCAAGGTTCCGCACATTGTAAAAATTGTAATTTTATTTGCGGCGATGAGTATTCATGCCTTCTTCTCAATTTCATTGATGTCAGCATCGACTTTATTAGACAATGGTTACTTCGCATCATTACAAAGACCATGGGCAACTGATTTGCTGGCAGATCAGCACTTAGGTGGCGCGATTGGTTGGGCTATGGGTGAAATTCCAATCTTGCTTGCATTAGTTGCCACATTTATCCAATGGACTAGAGAAGATAAGAAGGAAACCGGTCGGATAGATCGTGCATCTGAACGAGCTGCGGCGATGGGCGAGGATGATGAATTGGCGCAGTACAACCGATATTTAGCGCAATTAAATAGAAGAGATATTTCAGAATAGGATTAGTGCATGAGTTTTTCTAGTAGTGAAAATATGGCACCACTTTTTGGCGATGAATATCAATCTCTTCGCGAGAGCGTAAGTGCGCTTGCACAAAAAAAGATTGCACCATTTGCACATGATGTTGATGAAAATGCGCGCTATCCCAGAGAAGCTGCTGATGCATTACAGCAAGCTGGATTAGCAGCAGCACATGTTCCAGAAGAGTTTGGTGGTCAAGGCGCAGATGCACTAGCTGCAGTAATTATTATTGAAGAGGTGGCGAGAGTTTGTGGTTCATCATCATTAATTCCAGCAGTTAACAAGTTAGGTTCGGTGCCATTATTAATTGGCGCAAATGCAGAACAAAAAAAGAAGTATTTAACTCAATTAGCTCAAGGTAAAGGTTTCTCTTACTGCCTCTCCGAATCCGAAGCTGGTTCGGATGCAGCAGCAATGAAAACTAAAGCGGTTAAATCAGGTGAGAATTGGATTTTATCTGGAAGCAAAAAATGGATTTCAAATGCTGGTGAATCTGAGTTTTACACTGTTCTTGCATCAACTGATCCAACAAAAGGAGCTAAAGGAATCTCAGCTTTCATAGTTGAAAAATCAGATGCCGGAGTTTCATTTGGTGCACATGAGAAGAAAATGGGTTTCCGCGGATCGCCAACTAGAGAAGTTTATTTCGACAATGTTGAACTACCAGCTGATCGATTAATTGGTGAGGTTGGAAGTGGTTTTGGATTAGCAATGAAAACTTTAGATCACACTCGAATCACAATTGCGGCACAAGCACTAGGAATTGCACAAGGTGCATTTGATGTAGCTAAGAAGTATGCACATGAGCGCCAACAATTTGGAAAACCGATATTTGATTTCCAAGCGATTCAATTTATGTTAGCTGATATGGCCATGCAGATAGAAGCAGCACGTCAATTAACTTATGCAGCTGCAATTAAAAGTGAACGTGGCGAAAGTGATTTAACCTTCTTCTCTGCAGCCAGTAAATGTTTTGCAACTGATGTTGCCATGAAGGTTACAACCGATGCAGTGCAGGTGCTTGGTGGCTACGGTTATGTAAGTGATTATCCAGTTGAGCGCATGATGCGAGATGCCAAGTTAACTCAGATTTACGAAGGCACAAATCAAATTCAACGGCTGGTAATGGCCAGAAATCTAGATTCGCTAAATTAAAAACGAACCACCATGGTTGGCGTAGCAACGGCATCTACTTTTTGATCAAACTCTGAAACTGGTATTGGTTCACTCGTTATCTCACCGGGATGAACTAATGCGATCTTCCACGCGCTACTTCTTGCAAGTGCACGATCATAAGATCCACCGCCTTGACCCAAGCGATTTCCAGTTCGATCAACATGAAGTGCCGGCACAATAATTAAATCTAAATCTACTAACTCTGCTTCTCCGATTGGTTCTAAAACTTTTCCCGTTTTCTTTAAGTTTATGGATTCACCATTCCAGCGCACCCATTCCAAATCATTATTTTTCAGCAATCTTGGAAGGTATAACCAAACACCTGATGAGATTAATTTTTGATTCAAATCCTGAGTATTTGGTTCATAATCAAATGAAATATATGAAGCAATCTTTTTCTTATTTACAAACTCAGAAATACTTAAAATATGTAACCAAGAATCATCGATAAATCTTGCTTTCCGATCTTGCCGATATTGTTCTCGTAATTGTGATTTGGCTATCGATATTTGATCTTTAGTCATGCCATTACCTTAATTTATCTATCGGCCAAAGTAGAGTTTAGGTATGGATCAACCTATTTCAGTTGCGCAATTCCAAGAGAAATTATTGGAGATTGCTCAGCCACTGGCACCACTTGATCTGCCATTACTGGATGCGCATGGCGCCACCTTGGCCAGCAATTTAATGGTTGATGATCAGTTGCTACTGCAAAGTGGTGATCGGATTGGTTCCACACAGATTGGCTTAGCTGCATCACTTGGCTTAGATCGCTTGCCATGTCGTCCGCATCCACGTGTGGTGATAATTTCCGCCGGCGATGATTTAGTTGAACCAGGAAGTGTTCTTGCAACCGAAGAGGATGAATTTGAAAGTAACTCCTGGTTTCTTACAACATTTGTCAGAGAAATTGGGGCGCATGCATTCCGAGTTCACACAATTCCTGAGACGCAAGCAGCATTAAAATTAATAGTAGAAGATCAATTGGTAAGAGCTGATTTAATTGTGATCAGTGGTGAATCTAATGATGAGTCCTTTGACCTAATTAATTCAGTTATCAGCAGTTTGGGTGAAATCGAAACTGTACGACCTAATTTGGCTGAAAGCGGTAAACATAGTTTTGGCTTAATTGGTCCAGATAAAACTCCGGTACTGGCTTTACCAGGTGAGCCAATCGGAAACTATCTCTCTGCGGAATTATTTTTAAGACCTATGATTTTGAAAATGCTTGGCTATCGTTCTATTTATCGAAACAGTAAGAAAATGAAATTGAATTTAGATGCCAATGGCAGTGCTGGAGAAGCTAATTACCTTCGAGCAAAATTAAGTGAAAATAAAGAGTTGGTAATTTTGCCGGAGCAAAGCTCTATTGCCACAATTTCAACTGCTGACTGTTTAATTTATATTTCGGAAAAAGTTGAGAAAATTGAAAAAGGAGAAAGCGCTGAAGTTATTTTCTTAATCGAGGAATCGGCTTGAAGAAATTAACTGACCATGAATTAGTTTTAAAGCCAATTCGTTTCAGAGATAAGTCGCAGTGGGAT
>WLQA01000026.1 GCA_009698515.1 Actinomycetota bacterium | reverse complement strand
CATATAAGGACTTGGGTTTTGTTCTCGTAATGTGCGGTAAATATCAAAGGGATCAGCATTACTTTTCATCTCAAATCTTTGCGAAAGCACAACTTGAAATGCTTCACCAGATTTAATTTCCTCTTTTATCAACTCCACTTTTTTCTCATAGATTTCATCGGTAGTGCCTCTTTGATAATCTGGAGTTACCCGATTTGGAATATCTGAAAATTTTACAGTTGGCAACCTACTCAAATTATCGGCCATGGCCTTTAATCTTGCTAACGATTTTTCGTAAGCTTCATCAACTCGCTCTGAACTTGCATCCCAGTTAATTGCATTAGCGATCAGCGTGATCTCATTTTCTAGGTGATCAAATACTGCAAGATCTGATGTAAGCAACATAGTTATTTCTGGAATTTCAACATCTGCTTTGGTACTAGATTGAATCTTTTCCAACCTTCTTACAATTTCATACCCAAGATAACCAACTAGGCCGCCAGTTAGTGGTGGTAGATCTGCAAATTTCGGCGATTTTAAATGTGCAGTAGCAATCCGAAGCGCCGCAAGTGGGTCAACGCCTATCGGAGCTCCTGATGGCATAACCCCGCGCCAAAAAACTTTTCCATCTTTCTCGGTCAATGTAGCTTCGCTATTTACGCCGATGAATGAATATCTAGACCAGACACCATTTGATTCAGCAGATTCTAATAAGAATGTATCCGGTTTGTTTTGGGCAAGTTTTAAATATAAAGAAAGTGGTGATTCATCTTTAGCGGAAATCTTTTGTGCAACTGGAATTACATTAAACTCCCGGGCATATTCTCGGAAATTTTCTAGTGTAATTGGGTGGGCCACCTGAGTATTCTGCCGTAAAGAGCAGAATGCTGACGCCCCTTATTTATAGCAAGCAGAAAGTGCTAATTGCAGATCAATTTGCCCGCTATAAAGGGCTTTGCCCACGATAACTCCATCTAAATTCAGTTGCCGCAATTTTTGTAGATCATCAACAGTTGAAACTCCCCCACTGGCGATGATTAAAGCGTTTGTCGAGTCTGCAACTTTCTTCAGCAAATCAAAATTTGGGCCCGATAAAGCGCCATCACTTTCAACATCGGTAACTACATACCTGGTGCAGCCCAAATTATTTAATTTTTCCAGCATCGCACTTAAACTACCTAAATTCTCGCCACTTCCTCGGGCTACTAAATCATTTTCTTTAACATCAAGGCTGATGCTGATTCGCTCACCGTGCTCTGCAACTATCTTGCCCACCCAATTCAAATTGCTTAACGCAGAGGTTGCCAAATTAATACGTTGCGCAGAGGTGGCAAAAGCATTATCAAAATCAGCTTTGGCTTTAATTCCGCCAGAGATTTGAAATGCAATTGGATTTTTGGCGATTATTTCTGTTATTAATTTTGAATTATCGCCAGAATTAAAAGCCAGATCAAGATCAACTAAATGTATCCACTTACATCCTGCGTTTATAAATTGTGTAACTACCTCTTGTGGATCACCATAATTTTCAATACTTTCCATGATCGCCTGTTTTAAACGGGCAGCTTGGCCAGATTTAATATCTACAGCCGGCAATAACTCTAAACTTTTCATAGCTTAAGAAACTAAACAATCTGGCCCAAGCACCGTTTTTAAATCTGCAGAAAGTGAAGGCGATGAGGTTACCTTCAAGCCTTCATCTAATTTCAAAACTGTTTTCTTGCCGCTTTCATCTAGTTGCAAATGAACCTCTCTGCCACCCGGATGAGAGCGCAGTATTTCCTTCATTCGTTCAATAACCGGTGGTGTACAACGAGACATCTCCATAGAGATAACAAGTGGACCAGTTGGAATTTGATTTAAATCTGGCATGGTTAAATCAAGTGCGGAAATCCTTGGTTGTTCTTCTCGTTTATCAACTCTGCCTCTAATTGCAACAACTCGGTCTTCAACTAAATTAACACCATGGGTTGCATATGAATTTGAGAAAAACATAACATCTACTGCGCCATCTAAATCTTCAACGGTAACTATCGCCCAAGGAGTTCCTTGTCTTGATACTTTGCGTTGTACTTGAGTTATTAAGCCACCAACAGTAATTATCTGATCATGATTTACATCAATTATCTGACTAATAGGCATATCTGCTGCGGCCCTAATAATGTGTTCAATTCCAAGTAATGGATGATCGGAAACATAAAGCCCCAACATCTCTCGCTCATAGGAAAGCAGCATTGATTTCTCCCACTCACCCATCGGGATTTCAATTGCCAAACCACTTACTGAAGTTGCAGAAGTTTCAACACCAAACAAATCAAACTGACCTATTGCTTCTGCGCGCTTAGCTTCAGAAACTGCATCTATACCTTCTAGATATACCAACATTAATCCTTTTCTGGAGTGCTTTAATGAATCAAATGCGCCTGCTTTTACTAAGGATTCGATGGTTTTCTTATTACAAACTAAAGCATCGACTTTAGTTAAGAAATCTCCGAAATTTTGATACTTACCCTTAGAAATCCGATTTGCGATTATGGATGCAACTACATTTTCGCCAACATTTCTAATTGCGGTTAAACCAAAGCGAATATCAGTACCGCGTGGGGTGTATTCAGAATCTGATTCATTTACATCTGGTGGCAGTACCTTTATGCCCATTCGGCGGCACTCATTTAGATACAACGCGCTTTTATCTTTATCATCGCGAACACTTGTTAATAGCGCTGCCATGTATTCAGTTGGATAATTAGCCTTTAAGTAGGCGGTCCAAAACGAAAGTAATCCATATCCGGCGCTGTGGGCACGGTTAAATGCATAATCCGAGAATGGAATAAGAGTTTGCCATAATTTTTCTACCGCATCGGCGGAGAACTTATTTTCTTTCATGCCAGATTCAAAGTGCACGCGCTCTTTATCTAGGATTTCCTTATTCTTCTTACCCATTGCTTTACGCAATAAATCCGCACGGCCAAGCGAGAAGCCAGCAACCTTTCGAGCAATCGCCAACACCTGTTCCTGATAAACAATTAATCCGTATGTATCTTTAAGAATTTCATTCAACGGTTGCTCAAGCTCTGGATGAATCGGCACCGGCAACTTTCGACCATTTTTATAATCGGCGTATTTGTTATGTGAATCTTCACCCATCGGACCTGGTCGATAAAGTGCAATTACCGCTGAGATATCTTCAAAACTATCTGGTGCCATTGAGCGAAGTAATGCACGAATTGGCGCGCTATCTAATTGGAAAACTCCTAAGGTGTCACCACGCGATAAAAGATCAAAGGTTTTCTGATCAGACAATGGCAGATCTTCGAGAATTACCTCTTTACCCAAATTATTTTTTATATTAATTAAGCAATCATCTAATACTGAAAGGTTGCGCAGTCCTAGAAAATCCATCTTTAATAAACCAGTTGCTTCACATGCGCCCATATCAAATTGGGTGATGATTGCGCCATCTGCCTCACGTCGATGAATCGGAATCACATCAAGTAATGGCTCTTTACTTAGGATTACGCCAGCAGCGTGCACTCCCCACTGTCGTTTTAAACCTTCAATACCAAGTGCGGTATCAACAATACGTTTTGAATCTGGATCAGTGTCATAAAGTGTGCGCAGCTCAGATGCTTCGCCATATCTTTCATCATTAACATCAAATACACCTGCTAATGAAATATCTTTACCCATAACTGATGGTGGTAGTGATTTAGTTAATTTCTCACCTAGTGCGTATGGATATCCCAACACACGAGTGGAATCCTTGATTGCTTGTTTAGATTTAATAGTTCCATAAGTAATGATCTGGGCAACCCGATCATCACCATATTTAGTTGTTGCATATTGAATCATTTCGCTGCGCCGGCGTTCATCAAAGTCCAGATCAATATCTGGCATAGAAATACGTTCTGGATTTAGGAATCGCTCAAACAAGAGACCAAATTTAATTGGATCTAATCCTGTGATTCCCAGTGAGTATGAAACCAATGATCCGGCTGCAGATCCACGGCCGGGACCAACTCGAATTCCAACCTCTCGAGCATGATTACAAAGATCTGAAACAACAAGAAAGTATCCCGGAAATCCCATTTTAATCATGACTTCTAATTCGAAATCTAATCGCTCTTGATAATTTGGTGGAATTTTTCCTGCCATTTTCTTAGCAAGACCAAGGTTGGCTTGTTTAATTAACCAAGAGTCCTCTGTTTCACCATTCGGTACGGTAAATCGCGGTAGTAAATTCTCACCTTCGCGCATTGTTGTATTGCAACGTTCTGCAATTAATAAGGTGTTATCGCAACTTTCTGGAAAATCTTTAAATAATTCCCGCATTTGTTTAGCACTTTTTAGATAAAACTCTGAATTTTCAAATTTAAATCGTTTTGGATCGGCAAGCGTGGAGCCAGATTGAATACAAAGTAGCACCTCGTGTGCTGAAGAATCTTCATGATGGGTATAGTGCAAATCATTTGTAGCCAGTAATGGCATATTTAGCTCTTTACCAAGTTTTATTAGATCGGTGAAGGTGCGCTTTTCGATATCAATATTGTGGTCCATAATTTCCAAGAAGTAATTGTCTTTACCGAAAATATCTTGCAGCTGACTTGCTGCCCGAATCGCCTCTTTGTAATTGCCCATCCGAAGACGAGTTTGAATCTCACCGCCGGCACAACCAGTTGTTGCGATAATTCCCTTTGCATACTTTGAAAGTAACTCTCTATCCATTCTAGGTTTGTAGTAAAAACCTTCCAGCGAGGCAAGGGATGAAAGTTTAAATAAATTAGATAAGCCAGAGTTATCCTCTGCCAACAATGTCATGTGGGTATAAGCGCCACCACCTGAAACATCATCTTCCCCACCTTCTGCCCACTTCACTCTTCTTTTATCAAAACGTGATTCCGGTGCAACATAAGCTTCAATTCCAATAATCGGCTTAACGCCAGCTTTTTTAGCTAATTTATGAAATTCAAAGGCGCCAAAAACATTTCCGTGATCTGTCATCGCCACGGCGGGCATCTCTTGCTTTGCTACCTCATCAACAAGTTCAGAGATCTTTGCTGCACCATCAAGCATGGAGTACTCAGTATGCACATGAAGATGCACAAAATTTTCATCGTTTTTGGATTTATTGGAGGTGGCAGACATGGGATGGTGAGATTACTACTGCCGTTAATTTCTAGCGTTGATTATCGGCCAGCAGGCTAAGTGAGCGTGTCAGATCCGCTGGATATTGCGCATTAAATGAGATTCGCTCGCCAGTTGCCGGGTGATTAAAGGCTAATTCTTTTGCGTGTAGCCAAGGTCTGGAAATTTGAAGTCGTTGCGCGATGGAAGGATCTGCGCCATAAGTTAAATCCCCTACAAGTGGGTGATGTAGCGCAGAGAAGTGAACTCGGATCTGATGGGTGCGTCCAGTTTCTAATTCAATCTCCATTAGAGATACCGCAGGAAAAACTTCCAGAGTTTTGTAATGAGTAATTGATGGCTTTCCATTTGCAACAACAGCAAACCGGTAATCCTCTCTTGGGTGTCGATCAATCGGTGCATCAATAGTTCCAGTTGTCGGATCGATATGTCCTTGCACTAATGCGTGGTACACCTTTGAAACTGTGCGATCACGGAATTGATCTTTTAAGTTGCTGTAGGCAATTTCATTTTTTGCAACCACCATCAAACCCGAAGTACCAACATCTAATCGGTGCACTACGCCTTGTCGCTCGGCCGCCCCCGATGTTGCTAGTTGATAACCTGCTGCAAATATTGCTCCAACAACTGTTGCGCCTTGCCAACCAGGACTTGGGTGAGCTGCAATACCCACTGGCTTATTAATCACAATTACATACTCATCATCGTAGACAACCTCTAACCCATCAATTGGGGTTGCAGTTAATTTAGCTTCACCCTTCGCCGCTGGCATCAAAATTTCTATTTGGTCATCAGTACTTACCTTTAGAGATTTACCGGCAGCTTTACCATCCTTAGAAACCTCACCAGCCTCGATTAAACCAACGATCACATTTCTAGATAGGCCAAGTAATCTTGATAATGCAGCATCTATCCGTTCACCAGTTAAGCCCTCGGGAATACTTAAACTTCTTAATTCACGATCACTCATCGTTTTTGTCTCTTCCATAAAAATCTATATTTTTGGCGGATAAAATTGTGATTAAAACTGCTGCACTTACAACCGCAGTGTCTGCAATATTAAACACTGGCCAATTGGGAATTTGAATCCAATCAACTACCTCTCCTTGCAAACCGCCCGGATTTCGAAAAATACGATCGGAAAGATTGCCAAATACCCCACCTAAAACCAGACCGAGTGCGATCGCCCATTGCGTAGATTTAACTTTTCGACTGAAGTAAAAAATTACAGCTACGGCAATCATTGAAAAGGTGGATAGCAAAATAGTTGCGCTACTTGCCAAACTAAATGCGGCACCAGAGTTGAAGGTTAGGTTTAACTTTAAAAAGCTGCCCAGAATCTTTACTGGCTCATCAGCTAGAAATTTAATTGCAGCAGCTTTGGTTGAGTAATCCAACAAGAAAACAATTAGTGCGGTAAGTGCTAACCACTTACGCTGGCGAAAATTCAGCGTCGCTCCTCTTTTTGCTTACATGCCATACACAAAGTTGCCCGCGGAAATACCTGCAGCCTGGCCTTGCCAATGTAATTTCCACAATCTTCGCACTTGCCATAAGTCTTACTGTTAATTCTTTCTAGCGCACGTTCTGTTTGCTGCACCATATCTCGCGCGTTATATACCAATGACATTTCATGCTCGCGCTCGAAGGTCTTCGCGCCAGCATCTGCTTGATCATCGCCAGCGCCAACTCCAGCTGCTTCGACTAAATCTTCCATCTCAGCTTCAGCAAGCTCTAGCTCTTTTTGTAATCTAATTAAATCTTTACCCAATTCACTCTTTAGAGATTTAAGTTCTGTTGCAGTAAAAGCATTTTCGCCCTCTTCAACAATAAAAGGTGCGGGTGCACTCTTGATTGGTTTTAGGGCTGCTGCTTTTTTAGATTTTAAAACTGGCTTTGGTGGCGGTGGCATTGTTAAACGTCGCTCTGCAACTACTGGCGCTGCATTTGCATTTGGCATCGTTGATGTAACAGAAATAGTTGTTGACGAACCAGAGGTAGAAGTTTGTAATTTTGCTGGAAATGGTTTACCTGGTGCTTTTTTAAGAGGTTTCTTTGATATTTGTGGTTTAACAATATTTGGCGAACGCGTTGCAGCCTTTTTCGCTGGTGCTTTCTTTGCTGCTGCTTTTTTAGCAGGCGCCTTCTTAGCAGGTGCTTTTTTAGCACTGGCTTTTTTAGGTGTAGCTTTTTTGGCAGCTGCCTTTTTATTACTCTTTTTAAATAACTTCTTAATCGCCACGAATACCCCCCGAAGGGGCAAAGATTATGCGTTGGGATGCTTAATTACCAACCGCCACCCGCATCAAGTTAGAATGAAGGGTGAATATGAAGAATAAGCCAGAGATCAGTGCGTTATCTGCACAAATAGATCTACCGGCAATGGAATCGCAAATTCTTCAATACTGGAGCACAAATAATATTTTTGAAAAATCCGTAACTACTCGCGATGGTGCACCTCGTTGGAGTTTTTACGAAGGTCCACCAACTGCGAACGGCAAACCTGGAACTCACCATATCGAAGCACGAGTATTTAAGGATTTATTTCCACGTTTTCAAACAATGAAAGGCAAGCAGGTAATTCGTAAAGCTGGTTGGGATTGCCACGGTTTGCCAGTAGAAATTGCAGTTGAAAAAGAGTTGGGCTTTACCGGTAAGGCCGATATTGAAAAATTTGGAGTAGCCGCATTTAATGATAAGTGTCGTGAATCTGTGCAACGCCACGTTGATGAATTTACCGACATGACAAAACGAATGGGCTTCTGGGTTGATTTCGATGAGGCTTATTGGACGATGTCACCGGAGTATGTCGAAAGTGTTTGGTGGTCACTGCAACAGATCTGGAATAAAGGTTTATTGGTACAAGATCATCGAGTTGCTCCATATTGTCCACGTTGCGGAACTGGATTATCAGATCATGAATTAGCACAAGGTTATGAAACTATTAAAGACCCCTCTGTTTTTGTACGCTTCCCAGCTACCTCTGGAAAATTAGCTGAGTTAAATGCAACTCTTTTAGTTTGGACCACAACTCCTTGGACGCTAATTGCCAATACCGCCGTTGCAGTAAATCCAAAGGTGGATTATCAAGTTGTAGAGATTGTTAACGAGGAAAAAACTGAAAGATTGGTAATTGCCACTGAATTAGCTGCCGTACTTGGTGAAGATCGCAAAGTTATCGCCACATTTAAAGGTACGGAGTTAGAGCACACAACTTACTCAAGACCATTTGATTTTGTTGAAATTCCAAATGCACATTTCGTTGTGCTAGCAGATTATGTAACAGTTGAAGATGGAACTGGATTGGTGCACCAATCCCCAGCCTTTGGCGCCGATGACTTAGAAGTATGTCGCCGCTACAACCTGCCGGTGGTAAATCCCGTAAATCCAGATGGCCACTTCCAGCCTGAGATTCCGATTGCTGGTGGAAAATTCTTTAAAGATGCCGATAAGGATTTAATCAAGGATTTAAAGCAACGTGGTTTGATGTTCAAGAGTTTGCAATTTGAACACTCATATCCACATTGCTGGCGCTGCCATACAGCTCTGATGTATTACGCACAACCCTCTTGGTACATCAAAACAACTGCAATTAAAAATGAGTTACTTCGCGAAAATAATAAAACCGATTGGCATCCTGAAACCATTAAGACTGGCAGATATGGTGATTGGTTAAATAACAATATTGACTGGGCGGTTTCTCGAAATCGTTACTGGGGTACGCCGCTGCCAATTTGGCAATGTGAAAACAAACATCAACTCTGTGTTGGCTCATTAGCAGAGCTTGGAAAGTTATCCGGCCAGGAGTTAAGTAAATTAGATCCACATCGGCCATTTGTTGATGACATCTCCTTTAAATGTACTGATTGTGAATCTGTAATGAATCGCGTACCAGAGGTTATTGATTGCTGGTATGACTCTGGTGCGATGCCCTTCGCGCAATGGGGTTATCCGCACAAACCAGGATCAGAGGCACAATTTAAAGCTACCTACCCAGCAGATTTTATTTGCGAAGCAATCGATCAAACTCGTGGCTGGTTCTACACATTAATGACTATTGGAACCTTGGTCTTTGATCAATCCTCATATAAAACAGTTCTGTGTTT
>WLQA01000025.1 GCA_009698515.1 Actinomycetota bacterium | reverse complement strand
CAACCAATTTATGTAAGAAAGCCGGATGCCTATCCACTGCCAGCAAATGTAAAGTTTCGCGAGTTCACATCAATTGATTTGGTAACGGCAATTGCTATGGAGAAGGAAATTTATGGCAAAGCTGGATGGAGCGCTGCGCAATTTAAAGAGGAGTTTGCTAAGGCGCCAAAGGATGCTTATTACTTAGCTGCAGAAATGAATGGAAAGTTAATTGCCTATGCTGGCATTTTCTATGTGGCAGATGTTGCTGATGTGCACACAATCACTGTGGCGGCAGAACATCGGCGCAAAGGTATTGGCCGCGAGTTATTAAAGCGGTTGATTGATTGGGCGCGAACTAAAAAAGCCGAAGCAATCATGTTGGAGGTTCGAGTTGGTAATGAAGAGGCGCTGCCGCTTTATACCCAAAATGGTTTCACTGAAATATCGCGCCGAGAAAATTATTATGGACCTGGGCTAACGGCAATCATTATGCGAAAAGAGTTGTAATGCAGCCATTAGTTTTAGGAATTGAAACATCATGCGATGAAACCGCAGTTGGCATAGTGCATGGTAGAAAATTGTTGGCAAATGTAATTTCATCAAGCGTTGAACAACATGCCAGATTTGGTGGCGTAGTTCCAGAGGTAGCAAGCAGAGCGCACCTAGAGGCGATGCAGCAGGTTATTGCGCAAGCTCTAAAAGATGCCAAGGTAAATTTAAGTGATGTCGACGCACTGGCCGTAACAGCAGGGCCTGGCTTAATTGGGGCTTTGTTAGTTGGCGTAAGCAGTGCATCTGGTTTGGCACTTGGTTTAAATAAGCCTTTATATGGGGTTAATCATTTATCTGCACACATTGCAGTAGATGCATTAGATAATGAAGAGAAAATTCAACCAAGCATTGCATTGTTGGTTAGCGGTGGCCATAGTTCAATTCTGCAGGTAAATAACTTAGCAAGTGATGTAATTGTTAAAGGTGCAACCATTGATGATGCAGCAGGAGAGGCCTTTGACAAAATCGCCAGAATTATGGGGCTAGGTTTTCCAGGCGGTCCAGTTGTTGATCGCGAAGCAAAATTAGGCAGTAAGGATGCAATAAATTTTCCAAGAGGATTAACACATGCAAATGATTTAGCAGCGCATCAATATGATTTTTCATTCTCTGGATTAAAAACAGCTGTTGCTAGATATTTACAACAAACTCCAAATTACAAAAAGGCAGATGTTGCAGCTTCTTTTCAAGAGGCGGTAGTTGATGTGTTGTTACAAAAATCAATTGCGGCTTGTAAGGAAAGTGGTATTGATAATTTAGTAATTGCTGGTGGCGTTGCCGCTAACAGCAGATTACGAGAGCTGGCCCAAGAGCGTTGTTCATCGGCCAAGATCAGGCTTCGAATTCCACCTGCCGGGCTTTGCACAGATAACGGAGCCATGGTCGCTGCCTTGGGTAGCCTGGCGATCAGCGAGGGCATAAACCCTTCACAAACCGGCATATCAGCCGATTCGGCAGCCGGAATCAGCCAAGTCATCTGGTAACTGCGCTACAAGTTGCAGGGCGTTAGATACCCCTTTAAAGTTGGCTTTAGCACTCTCGGGCCTCGTGTGCTAACTAATGGCCAAGGCAATTTCGAGAGTGATTCGAGAGTTAACACAGAGAAATAAAAGGAGATATCACCATGGCAATTTCAATTAAGCCACTTGAAGATCGCATTGTTGTTAAAGCCAATGAGGCAGAACAAAAGACTGCATCAGGTTTGGTAATTCCAGATACTGCTAAAGAAAAACCACAAGAGGGAACTGTTCTTTCAGTTGGCCCAGGACGTTTTGAAAACGGAAATCGCATTCCGCTAGATATCAAAGCTGGCGATGTAGTTCTTTACAGCAAGTACGGTGGAACAGAAGTTAAGTACAACAATGAAGAGTACTTAGTACTTTCATCACGTGATGTACTAGCAATCATTGAGAAGAAGTAATCGTGGGTAAATCACTTCAATTTGATGAAGCCGCACGTCGCGCGATGGAGCGCGGTGTCAACATTCTTGCTGACACAGTTAAAGTAACACTTGGACCTAAGGGCCGAAATGTTGTTATTGCAAAAAGCTACGGTGCACCACTTATTACAAATGATGGTGTGACAATTGCAAAAGAGATTGAGTTATCAGATCCAGCAGAAAACATGGGCGCTCAACTTGTTAAGCAGGTTGCGGAAAAGACCAATGATGTAGCTGGCGATGGCACAACCACTGCAACTGTTTTAGCACAAGCAATGGTTAAAGAAGGTTTACGTAATCTAGCTGCCGGCGCACAACCAATGGAGCTTAAGTACGGTATCGAGCAAGCAGTTAGTGCGTTAACTGAAGAGCTACGCAAAAACTCAACCGCCGTTAGCGGAAAAGCTCAGATTGCAGATGTCGCAACTATTTCTGCGCAAGATAAAGCAATCGGTGATCTAATCGCCGAAGCGATGGACAAGGTTGGCAAAGATGGCGTAATCACAGTTGAAGAGTCATCTACAACTGGTCTGGAGTTAGATTTCACTGAAGGTATGCAATTTGATAAGGGTTATATCTCTCCTTACTTTGTAACCGATGCAGATCGCATGGAAACAATTTTGGAAGATGCCTACATCTTGATCTCTGGATCAAAGATTTCAGCTCTTTCTGAAGTACTTCCAGTTCTAGAAAAGGTTGCGCAAGCAAGCAAACCACTTTTAATTATTGCTGAAGATGTTGAGGGTGAAGCTCTTTCAACTTTGGTAGTAAACCGTATGCGCGGAACATTCGCATCAGCTGCGGTTAAAGCACCTGGCTTTGGTGATCGACGTAAGTCAATGTTGCAAGACATTGCAATTCTTACTGGTGGCCAAGTTATATCTGCTGAAGTTGGCTTAAAGCTTGAGCAAATCGATATCTCTATGTTGGGCAAGGCTCGTCGCGTAGTTATTACTAAGGACAACACCACAATCATTGATGGTGCTGGTAATAAGACTGATGTAGCGGCTCGCGTAACTGAAATTCGTCGCGAAATTGAAAACACCGATTCTGATTGGGATCGTGAAAAACTACAAGAGCGAGTTGCCAAACTTGCTGGTGGAGTTTGTGTAATCAAGGTTGGCGCACACACTGAAGTTGAGTTAAAAGAGAAGAAGCACCGTCTTGAAGATGCTATCTCTGCAACTCGCGCTGCAGTTGAAGAAGGAATTGTTGTCGGAGGTGGCGCAGCACTTGTTCACGCTGCATCAGCACTTGAAAATGATTTGGGCTTCGAGGGCGATCGCGCCGTTGGTGTTCGCTTAGTTCGCAAAGCTTGCGATGAACCACTTCGCTGGATTGCCGAAAATGCTGGTCAAGAAGGTTATGTAGTTGTTTCAAAGGTTCGCAATATGAAACCAAATGAAGGCTACAACGCTTACTCAGATCAATACACCGATCTTGTTAAAGAGGGTGTAATCGATCCAGTTAAGGTAACTCGTTCAGCACTTGCTAACGCAGCTTCAATTGCCGCAATGTTTATTACAACTGAAGCTCTTGTGTTTGAAACACCAGAGGAGAAGAAAGAGGAAGCTGCCGGACACGGTCACTCACATGGCCCAGGCGGACACTCTCACTAATTAATCAAAGTAAATACTAGGCTTTGATTCCATGAAGGCTACAACGCTATCTGTTGATTGCGGTGGCACTGGAATCAAAGCCTCAGTGCTTTCTGATACCGGCAAAGTTTTAATTGAGTATCCATATTTAAAAACACCATATCCACTTTCACCAAATAGATTAATTTCAATTATTGAAGAGTTTGTGAAAACTGGACCAAAAATAAATCGAGTAACGGTTGGCCTGCCAGGCATGATTAGAGATGGCAAGGTAGTTGTAATTCCACATTACATAAATGCTGGTGGACCAAGAACTGCAATTGATCAGGGACTTCGCAATAAGTGGTTTGGTTTTGATATGCAGCAAGCCTTGAAGAAGAAATTAAAATTACCCGTATTAGTTTTAAATGATGCTGAGGTCCATGGCGCAGCTGTAATCAGTGGGAAAGGGCTAGAAACAGTATTTACCTTTGGTACCGGACTGGGTTCGGCAATATTTAACAATGGTGAATTAGCACCGCACTTAGAAATTTCTCACACCACAATCAGATTTGGCAAAACTATTGATGCCTGGATTGGGGAGCAAACCCGTAAACGGATGGGAAATCAATTGTGGTCACGTCGAGTTAAGAGTTTGATTCAAGAGCTTTATCCGATGATTGTTTGGGACAAGTTGTATATCGGTGGTGGAAATGCCCAACGAATAAGTAAAAGTGCATTAAAGAGTTTTGATTACAAAGTAATGATTATTCCAAATAGCGCAGGTGTTGCTGGAGGCGTTAAAGCTTGGGATTTAAGAGGCTAGTTCAGCTGCAAATTTTCTAGAAGAAAGTAACTCTGCACGTTCCTCTTCACTTTTGCCGCCCCAAATTCCAAATGGTTCTTGCACAGACAATGCATGTTGCAAACACTCTTTAATTACTGGACAGCTTGCACAAATCGCTTTTGCATTTCGAATTCGATTTTTGCGAGATGGACCACGTTCACCATCTGGGTGGAAAAAAGTCTCTGAGGGTAAATCTTTACAGGCAGAGGAAAACTGCCACTCCCATGCCGAGGCAACGGGACGTAAGGCTTTGGAATTCTCGCTCATGATCTGATTAACCAGAATGGTCAGGCGTTTATTCCCGACTCTCTATTCCCGATACTCTTAGGCACGTGTCAGATATTGAATTAGGACCCGGCAAACGCGCTCGCGCAGCGTACTCATTTGATGAGATCGCAATTGTGCCAAGCAGACGAACACGTGACCCACAAGAGGTTTCCATCACCTGGCAAATAGATGCATACAAATTTGAACTCCCGTTTTTGGCAGCTCCAATGGATTCAGTTGTTTCGCCACAAACTGCAATCGCAATTGGCAAAGCTGGTGGCCTTGGCGTTTTAAATCTTGAGGGTATTTGGACTAGATATGAAGATGCCGACAAAAAATTAGCTGAGATGGCGAAGTTGCCAGAAGATAAAGCAATTCAAAAAATGCAGGAGATTTATGCTGCACCAATTCAACCAACTTTAATTAAAGAACGAATTGCACAAATTCGCGATGCCGGTGTGACTGTTGCCGGTGCACTTTCACCACAACGCACCGCCGAGTTTCATGAAGCGGTAATAAAAGCTGGTGTTGATATATTCGTAATTCGCGGAACAACCGTTTCTGCCGAACATGTTTCAGAGGCGACTGCGCCACTTAATTTAAAGAAATTTATTTATGAATTAGATGTGCCAGTAATTGTTGGCGGAGTTGCAACTGCGCAAGGCGCACTTCACTTAATGCGATCTGGCGCCGCCGGAGTTCTAGTTGGTTTTGGTGGCGGTTCTGCGCACACAACTAAAACAGTTTTAGGAATCTCAGTTCCAATGGCTTCTGCAGTTGCAGAGGTGGCATCAGCAAGACGTGAATACTTAGAAGAATCTGGTGGACGTTATGTTCATGTTATTGCCGATGGTTCAGTAAGCAACAGTGGTGAGATTGCTAAAGCAATTGCATGTGGCGCCGATGCGGTAATGATGGGTTCTCCGCTGGCACGTGCAACTGATGCACCTGGTAAAGGTTGGCATTGGGGCCTAGAAGCGCATCATTCACAATTGCCTCGTGGCAATCGTGTTCATGTTGGAACAATTGGTTCATTAGCTGAAGTTTTAACTGGACCATCACATACTTCAGATGGATCCATGAATCTATTTGGCGCCCTTCGTAGATCAATGGCAACTACTGGATACTCAGACTTAAAGGAGTTTCAGCGTGTAGAGGTTGTAATACAACCTTAGAAAGTTCTTAAAGTATTACTGGGATCTGCCTTTTTACCTCTTTTTTGTAAGCCATTGTTAAAAAGTAAATTAAACTTTGCATCATGCAAGCCAATAAGAAATTAACAGCAACTACTGCTGTCTTATTTTTATTTATTGGTGGTTTTACATCAACTGCGCAAGCTGCACCAAAGCCTTCGACTAAACCAGCTGCAAGTAATTCAGAGGTTCAAATAACCTGTAATCCTTCAAATGCAATTGGACACCGCGAGAAAAAAGTTTCAACCCCTAAGTTACAGAAATTTACTAAAAATAAAGTAATAACAATCTCAACTAATTGCGGAGATATTGTTATTGAAACCAATGTAAAGAAAGCCCCAGTGACCATTTCAATGCTTGCTGGATTAGCAACTGCCAAGTTTTATGATCAATCAATTTGTCACAGAATGATTTATTCTCAAACTGCTGCGCTTTTGCAATGTGGAGATCCAACCGCATCAGGTTATGGCGGACCATTATTTCAATTTAATGATGAAAACTTACCTAAACCAGTAATGAACAATTACCCTGCCGGAACAGTAGCGATGGCTAATTCGACTCAATTAGTAAATGGTGAATTAGTTAATAAAAATTCAAATGGTTCTCAATTTTTTATAATGGCTGCTAATACAACCTTGGATCCCTTTTACTCAATTTGGGGCAAAGTAACTAAGGGTCTAGAGATTGTGCAAGCAGTTGTTGCAAATGGCACCATTGATGGCGCCGAAGTAGGTCAACCTAAAGTAAAAATTGTTATTGAAAAAGTAAGTATTCGTTAATCAGTATTTACAATCTTAAATACTTCAGCAATCTTTCCCGCACCTAAATTATTAGCTTGAGCATTACGCTCACCCCACTCGCGCACCATATTTTCTAGATTTGGATTGTGTGCCGTTTGGCTGACATGCGAATGCAGCGCCTTCATCTTTTTATCAAATACATCGGTGATATCTACAAAGTGATCTGGATTTTGAGTAGACATGACCCAGACCTCTTTCACTCGCCAAGGTTCTAACCCTTCATCTTTTAGTAAATCTTCAAATGCAAATGGATTTCGAGAATCTGGGTAAACCGCTTGGATTGCCGCTTCACCAGCAGCCATGTGATCTGGGTGTGAAGCAAATAATCGATCCCAATTTCGATCAGGGGATTGAATCAACATTCGTTGTGGTTTTGTAATACGAATCTGACGAACAATATCTTTACGCAATTCAATTGTTGGTACTAACCAACCATCGCGATAATTTAAGAAAGTTATATCTTCTACGCCAACTGCTTTGCCAGCATCGCGTTGTTCGCGTTGACGAATCTTTGGCATTTCATCACGTGGCACAGTTGGATCTTCGCCACCTTGGTCGCCATTTGTGCAGATGCAGTATGAAACTTTAATTCCGGCAGCAGTCCATTTTGAGATTGTGCCCGCGGCACCAAAATCGCAATCATCTGGATGGGCGGTGACAACTAATACTCGCTCAATTTCACTATCTTTAATTGGTTCCATTTGCGAAAGATTACCGCACTGACTTGATCTGTCAGTACCGCCGATAGGATTATGGATATGTCTGCGTTAATTGAAGGTTTAAACCCACAACAAATCGAAGCGGTGCAGCACGCTGGTTCGCCATTATTAGTTGTTGCAGGAGCGGGTTCTGGAAAAACCAGAGTTTTAACTAGACGAATTGCATATCTATTGGCGCAACGAAATGTTGCACCTTATGAAGTTTTAGCAATTACCTTCACAAATAAAGCTGCCGGTGAAATGAAAGAGCGAGTTGCCGAATTAGTTGGCGATCGAGCGCGCAGTATGTGGGTATCAACATTCCACTCTGCTTGTGTTCGAATTCTGCGTAAAGAGGCCCAACTGCTTGGTTATTCAAACTCATTTACTATTTATGACCAAAGTGATTCGCTGCGCTTAATAACTTTAGTAATGCGCGATATGAATCTAGATTCCAAGCGTTACGCCCCACGCGCAGTTCAATCATTAATTTCATCTGCTAAAAATGAATTACTAGGTCCGGCTGATTACTTAAACCAAAGTAAAAATCAATTTGATCAAATAGTCGCAGATGTTTATAACATCTACCAAAAGCGGCTAAGCAGCGCTAACTCAATGGATTTTGATGATCTAATTTCAAAAACAGTTGAGGTGTTGCAGCGCCACCCAGAGGCCAAAGCCAAGTACCGATCAAGATTTAAACATATATTGGTAGATGAGTACCAAGATACAAATCATGCGCAATACATATTAATTAAAGAGTTGGTCGGAGATCCCCGAGATGGTTTTCCGATGGCGCAACTTTGCGTTGTAGGAGATGCAGACCAATCTATTTACGCATTTCGCGGCGCCAATATTCGAAACATCTTGCAATTTGAGGCAGATTATCCAGATGCTCGAACAATTTTATTAGAACAAAATTACCGCTCTACCCAAAATATTTTAACCGCCGCAAACTCAGTAATTTCAAATAATGAAAATCGCAAAGAGAAAAATCTTTGGTCTGAATCTGGCACCGGATCTACCTTGGTTGGATATGTTGCCGAAAGTGAACATGATGAGGCTGAATATGTTGTGGCTGAAATTTCTCGATTACGTAATCTAGGTACTTCTAATCCAGGAGATACTGCAATTTTCTACCGTACCAATGCGCAATCTCGTGTTTTTGAAGAGGTTTTTTTACGTAGTGCAATTCCATACAAAGTAGTTGGCGGAGTTCGATTCTATGAACGACGGGAAGTAAAGGATTTCTTAGCTTATTTACGAGTCCTAGTTAATCCCGAGGATGAGGTTTCCCTACGCCGAATTATCAATACACCAAAACGTGGCATTGGCGATCGCGCCTTAGATTTAATTGATTTACATGCAGCAGCACGTGGTTTAACTTTCTGGCAATCTCTTTGCGAGGTTGAGCGCAACCAAGAAATAGCAGCGCGCTCTTCTGCTTCAATAATCGAGTTTGTTAAATTGATTCAATCATTACAAACATTGGTAGAGGCAAAAACTAGGCCTTCGGTAATCGCTCAAGCAGTTCTTGAACAATCTGGCCTACTTGCTGAATTAACAGATAGCAGTGATCCGCAAGATGAGGTACGTGTAGAAAACTTAGAAGAGTTAGTGGCAGTGGCTACCGAGTATGAAGAGGGTGAAGTTGATGAAGGCGAAGAGATTTCTCTAGTTGGATTCCTAGAGGATGTTTCACTAGTTGCAGATGCTGATCAAATTCCTGAGGGTGAAGATCATGGTGGTGTTGTAACCATGATGACATTGCACACCGCAAAAGGTTTAGAGTTTCCAACTGTTTTCTTAACCGGTATGGAGGAGGGAATATTTCCGCACTCACGTACCCTTGGCGATCCGGAAGAGTTACAAGAAGAGCGCCGACT
>WLQA01000024.1 GCA_009698515.1 Actinomycetota bacterium | reverse complement strand
TTTCCAAGCCCAATATGAAGCAGAACCAGCATTTGAAATTAAATCTTCGAAAGAAAAAGGTTCGGCAGGTATTGGTTTTGAAGATGGAGTTGGCTTGATTGCGATTTCTTTTTTGCTTGAGCAGCCCGAGATTGATGTAATAAGTAATGAAATCAATAAAAATATAGAGATTTGTTTTCTCACAGAAAAATTGTATTGCTAGTTGGGTTGATTCACCATCGAATTAGCAGCTAACTCTAGATAATTCCAAAGCTCAGCTTTTAAATCATCCGCAACTTCAAGTCCATTTACTGCATCCTTCATACAAAGCAGCCAAGCATCGCGCGCTGCTAAATCAATATGAAATTCGGCATGACGCATGCGAAGTCTTGGATGACCACGCTCTTCACTGTAAGTAGATGGACCGCCCCAGTACTGCTCTAAAAACAATTGCAATCTACGTCCGGCGCCATGCAGATCATTTTCTGGATACATCGGGCGAAGGATTGGATTAACTGCAACTAGTGCATAAAAGTGTGAAACTAAATCATTAAAGGTGCGCTCTCCACCTATTTTTTCATAGAAAGTTTGCTCGCTCACTTATCCTCTTTTACCCAATTCATTTGTAATACAAAGTAACTAGTTACAACACACAATAAACCAGTTATATAAAAAGCAGTTGCGTAATCGCCAAATTTAACTCGAAGAAGTGCTGCCCCTAGTGCCGCAATTGAGCCACCGATTTGATGAGCAGCAAATACCCAGCCATAAATAACTGCGCCTTTATCTGGTCCTAAAACTTGTCGGCAAAGTAAAACAGTTGGTGGAACCGTTGCTACCCAATCTAGGCCGTAGAAAATGATAAATACCAAGGTTGATGGATGAAGTGTGGAGAAGAGAATTGAAGGCAATAAGAAAAGTGAGAGGCCTCTTAGAAAATAATAAAAGAATAAAAGCTTTCTAGGATCAATTCGATCTGTTAAAACACCTGAGAAGATTGTGCCAATCACATCAAATACACCGATTAATGCCAATAGGGATGCGGCAGTAACGGTAACCATTCCATGATCATGAGCTGCTGGAATAAAGTGAGTGCCAATTAATCCGCTAGTTGATAGACCGCAAACAAAAAATGATCCAGTTAAGTACCAAAAGTTTCTAACCTTTACCGCTGCCTTTAATGAATCAATGGCATTTTTAGCAGCACTGCCTTTATTTAATACTGGCGGCACCCAATCACTCTCTGCGCCATAAGGTGTTGTATTAATACTTTGTGGTGATTCCTTAAAGAAAAAGAAGATCAGTGGCACCATTAAATAGGCACCAAGTGCGATAACTAATGATGATGCGCGCCAGCCTGGATCAATTGCTAATTTAGATAATCCGGGCAAGAAAACTAATTGGCCAGATGCAGCAGCGGCTGTAAGAATTCCAACTACAAGGCCACGTCTTTTAACAAACCAACGATTTGCAACTGTTGCAGCAAATACCAATGCCATGGAGCCAGTTCCAACACCGACTACTACTCCCCATAACAACATGAAGTGCCAGGATTTTGTCATCCAGATTGTGCCAAGTGCCCCAGTTCCAACTGTAAACAATGCAGCCATTACAACTTTGCGAACTGTAAAGCGCTCCATCAACGCAGCAGCAAATGGCGCAGTTAAACCGTAGAGCAAAACATTTATTGCAACCGCTGCTGAAATTACATCACGTCGCCAACCTAGATCTTCTTCTAGCGGCAGAATTAAAACGGATGGGGCTGATCTAAATCCAGCGGTTGCAAATAAGGTGAAAAATGTTATTGCCGCGACTATCCAAGCCGGGTGCAGCTTTTGTTTCATTAATTATTTTCTAGATACTTATTTAAGAAAGCGCGTTCCTCATCATTGAGTGGGCGAGATTTACGAGTTGCTAAATCAATTGCAACCTGCACCGTCTTCATCTTGGCGTAAACCACACCATCTTTACTTACCTCATAGCCATTAACAAAGGATGAGGTCCCAATCTTTTCTACCCACAAGCTAACTTCGTAAAAACAACCGCCATCAGTCATTGGAATTAAATAATCCACTTCAGCGCGACCAACCACCATCTCCATTAATACAGGTTGCTCACTTTTTTCTGAAAAGCTAAACCAGCCCCAATCAAATCGTGCTTCTTGGGCGTAAGTTAAATACTTTGCATTATTAACATGACCAAATGCATCTAGATCATCCCAGCGAACAAATGCTTTGTGGATGTACTTCATCGAGTTAACTTTCGATATGTCGCACGATGCGGACGTGCTGCATCAATTCCCAATCTGGCGATCTTGTTTTCTTCATAACTTTCAAAGTTTCCTTCAAACCAGAACCACTTTGAATCACCTTCATAGGCCAAGATGTGGGTCGCAATTCTGTCTAGGAACCAACGATCGTGAGAGATAACCACCGCACAACCTGGAAACTCAAGCAGAGCATTTTCTAATGAGCCAAGTGTTTCCACATCTAAATCATTTGTTGGCTCATCAAGTAAAAGTAAATTTCCACCCTGCTTAAGAGTTAATGCTAAATTCAAACGATTTCGCTCTCCACCAGATAAAACACCTGCAGGCTTTTGTTGATCTGGACCTTTAAATCCAAATGCAGAAACATATGCACGACTTGGCATTTCAACATTACCCACCTTGATGAAATCAAGACCGTCGGAGACAACCTCCCACAATGATTTCTTTGGATCAATGCCACCTCGTGACTGATCAACATATGAAATTTTTACTGTCTCGCCAACCTTTACATTTCCAGAATCGGCCTTTTCCATTCCCAAAATTGTTTTAAACAATGTTGTCTTACCAGCACCATTTGGTCCAATAATTCCCACAATTCCATTTCGAGGCAATGTGAAAGATAAATCATCAATCAAAATGCGATCATCAAAGCCTTTTACTAAATGATCAACTTCTACAACTACATCACCCAAACGAGGTCCAGGTGGAATTTGAATCTCTTCAAAATCTAATTTACGAGTTTTATCTGCCTCTGCCGCCATCTCTTCATAACGAGCAAGACGTGCCTTTGATTTAACTTGGCGTCCTTTGGCATTCATACGAACCCATTCAAGCTCTTCCTTCAAACGCTTTGAACGCTTGGCATCTTTCTGACCTTCCACCTTCATACGTGCTTCTTTGGTTTCAAGATAAGTTGTGTAATTACCTTCGTATGGATAAGCGCGACCGCGATCTAATTCCAAAATCCACTCTGCAACATTGTCTAGGAAGTAACGATCGTGAGTAATCGCAACAACTGTTCCTTCATACTTACTTAGATGTTGCTCAAGCCATAAAACAGATTCAGCATCTAAATGGTTTGTTGGCTCATCTAGTAGTAATAAATCTGGTTTTTGTAATAGCAATTTACAAAGTGCAACGCGGCGACGTTCTCCACCAGATAACACCTTCACATCAGCTTCAGGTGGTGGACAGCGAAGTGCATCCATTGCTTGCTCTAATTGTGAATCTAAATCCCAAGCGTTGCGGTGATCTAGCTGCTCTTGCAAGGTGCCCATCTCAGCTAATAACTTGTCGTAATCGGCATCAGGGTTTGCCATCTCTTCAGAGATTGCATTAAAGCGATTTAGTAATCCAATAGTTTCAGCAACACCTTCTTGCACATTTTCTAAAACATTCTTCTCTTCATTTAATGGTGGCTCTTGCAGCAATATTCCTACGGAGTATCCCGGTGATAAGTAAGCCTCACCATTTGATGGTTGTTGCAGGCCGGCCATAATTTGTAGCACGGTGGATTTACCAGCACCGTTAGGTCCGAGTACGCCAATCTTTGCGCCCGGTAAAAACATCAAGGTGACATCATCAAGAATTACTTTGTCGCCATGCGCCTTACGCGCCTTTTTCATCGTGTAAATAAACTCAGCCATAGGGCGAAACCTTACCCGTTGCGATCGGTAGACTTACGCAGGTAATTGCGCCTGTAGCTCAGTCGGATAGAGCGAATGCCTTCTAAGCATTAGGTCGCAGGTTCGATTCCTGCCAGGCGCGCAAGAAATACTTCATTAAATCAAATAGAAAAACCCCCACAACTTTCGCTGCGGGGGTAATTCCCTAGGAAGGAAGTTTTACTTAGCTGATTTTTGCGATCTGATCATCTGCCAACTTCAGCAATGCACCAGATAGTTTTGAATAACCAAGTTTTGCAGCGTTTTCAGTTGCGCAATCATTAACTACATAGTCAATGAATTGCTTAACTACTGCTTGGGTACCAACATTTTTGCCAGCCTCTTTTGTGAATGCAAGTGCGTATGCATATGAAGCAAGTGTGTATGAACCCTTGATCTTCTTGGTGTAATCAAGCTTGATGGTTCCATTTTCTCCTGCTGCATATCCATTTACGAACAATGAGGTTGCAGCTGATGTAGGAGCAACAAATTCACCATTGTTGTTCTTTAGATTTGCTACAACAAGCTTGCGCTCATTTGCATATGAAACTTCACCGTAGCCAATTGCGCCTGACATTGATTTAACGCCATTTGCTACACCATCAGATGCATTTCCTGATTGGAATGTTCCAGCTGGAACTGTTCCTGGGAATGCTGATGTGAATGTTCCGTTCTTGCCCTTAGTCCAAGTTGCCTTGTCTAGTTGTGAAAGCCAATCTGTGAATACTTCAGATGTGCCTGACTTATCAAAACGGTAGTAAACAGTAATTGCCAAGTTTGGCATTGCTGTCTTCTTCTTTGTCTTTGCATCCGTATTGTCAGCAACAATTGCTGGGTCATTCCACTTAGTAATTTTTCCTGCGAAAATCTTGGAAACTGTTGTTGGGGAGAGATTTAACTTTCCAGTAAATCCAGGAAGGTTTGCATAAACTGCAATTGGAAATTGTGAAGCTGGGATGTAAACAAAATTATCTGGCTTCTTATCAGTTGAGCTGTAAGGAGTATCTGAGAAAGCTAGATCAACTGTTCCAGCTAAGAAAGCTGCACGTCCAGCACCTGAACCTGCGCCAGGGTATGAAAGATTGTGGCTTGACCATTTTGACCAAGCAGGAATACAAACATCTAATAAATTCTTAACTGCAGATGATCCGTTGCCGCTAATTGATGATGCATTAGCTGGAACTGTGATACCTGCTGAAAGTGCGATTGCTGTAACAACTACGCCAGCTTTTACTAACAAGCTGCGCTTGCTTTTCTTTAACATTTATTACCTCTCCCTAGATTGCTTTGGTGAGGTAAACCTATGTTTCGGTGCTAAACAGGTGATATCAATCTGGCGAAGGGCAAGCGACATCTAGATGAACAGATGGTTAATCGATTTAGCCAAATCGACCGGTTACGTAATCCTCTGTGCGCTTGTCTTTTGGCCTGGAGAAGATCTCATTGGTTGTTGCAACCTCAATTAATTGGCCAGGGCCACCATCGGATAAGAAGAATCCGGTGTAATCAGATACTCGTGCTGCTTGTTGCATATTGTGCGTAACGATTACAACCACAATTGAATCTGCTAACTCGCGAATGGTCTCTTCAATGCGCAGCGTTGATCCTGGATCAAGTGCTGAACATGGCTCATCCATTAGAAGTACTTCAGGCTTTACCGCAAGTGCGCGAGCAATACATAGACGTTGTTGTTGACCACCTGAGAGTGAACCACCGTGAGCACCAAGGCGATCTTTAACCTCTTTCCAAAGACCAGCACGAGTTAAGCACTCCTCCAGCAAATCATCTTTGTTTTCAATCTTTAATTGCGCCAGCTTTAAGCCAGATAAAACATTCTCACCAATTGTCATAGATGGGAATGGATTTGGTTTCTGGAAAACCATGCCAATCTTCAAACGAATCTTTGTTACATCCGTACCTGGTTCATAAATATCTTTGCCATCTAATAGAACTTCTCCAGCCATTGCAGCACCTGGAATGAATTCATGCATACGGTTTAAGGTGCGAAGGAATGTGGATTTACCGCAACCAGATGGACCAATTAATGCAGTAACGGTATTTGCTGGAAACTCTAGATTGATATCTGCAAGTGCGTGGTGTTTACCAAACCAAGCATGCACGCCATTTGCTTCCAACCCAGTTCCTGGTGTGAAGTGATTAGCTACTCGCCCACTGCCGGCTACTGAAGATAAAGATGCCACGGGATTATTTTTACTCACGTTCGCACCTTTTCTCAATGTTGATTTGGCAGTTATTGCTTTGAGTTTGCCAGCCATAGCTTTTCACCGTTTCTTCCCTGATAGTAAGCGTGCAGAAATGAACAAAACTAAAACAAGTGTTAGCAAGATAAAGGCGCCACCCCATGCCCGAGTGATCGCAACATCTAAGCCGGTGCGCATCAATGTGAATGTGTAAAGTGGAAGCGCTGCAGATGGACCATTAAATGGATTTACATTTGTAGCGGTGTTACCCAAAATAGTCAGAAGTAGTGGCGCAGTTTCACCGGCTACGCGGGCTACTCCCAAAATAACTGCGGTAAGAATTCCACTTCGTGCTGCTGGCACAACCACCATTGCAACCGTGCGCCACTGCGTTGCACCTAATGCTGTTCCTGCTTCGCGAAGCTCTCGTGGGATTAACTTCAAAACCTCTTCCGCAGTTCTTGCAACAGTTGGCAACATTAAAATTGTTAATGCCAATGCGCCGACAAATGCTGAGTACTTCGCACCTAAAGTGACAATTAATACTGAGTAAATAAATAGACCAGCCACAATTGATGGCACACCTGACATCGCCTGAACTAAAAATCTAACTAATCCTTCAAACCTGCCCTTTATCTCTGTTAAATAAAGCGCAGTTAATGTGCCAAGTGGAACAGAAATAATTGTGGCAATGAGAACAATTAAGGCAGTTCCAACTATTGCATGCAGTGCGCCACCTTCTGTAAATGGTGCATCTGGTTGTGACAAACGCATATCTTGTGTGAAGGTATTCCAGCGGATTGCTCCGGCGCCTTTTTGGATTACGGTGAACAAAATACTTCCTAGCGGCAGTAAAACAAGTGCTGTGGCAAGGTAAATCAAGGAAGAGCTAATTGCATTTGAAACCATTCTCGGACCTTGGCGGATAACTGAAACAATTACATTTGCCAAAGTTGCAATTACAACAAATATAAATGCTGCGCCTAGTTTGCCTGCCAGCGGAGTTGCATCAAGCAGCAATGGTGTTGCAGCAATGCTTCCAAAAAACACCAAACCATTTACCGCTAATTGTTTTCGGCCTAGTCGCCAAGGTTTGCGAGGAGAAACTTGGTATTCAACTGTGGTCATTGACCACCAGTCCTTGAAGTACGTTTGACAATTCGATCAGATAAAAAGTTAACCATCAATGTAACAACAAATAGAACCAAGCCAGCAGCCATCAAGGCTCGAAGTTCGTATTCACCCGCTTCACCAAAGCGAGAAACAATTAAAGATGCCACGTTGCCGCCCGATGAAAATAGAACTTGGAAATTAGGTATGAAATAGATATTAAGTACTAAATAAATTGCAATTGTTTCACCCATTGCGCGGCCTAAACCAAGCATGGCGCCACCGGCAATTCCGCTTGCACCAAATGGCAATACAACAGATCGGATCATGGTCCACTTAGATGCACCTAATGCATAAGCAGCTTGCACGCGATCTAGTGGAACTTGTGAGAAAACTTCACGAGAGATTGCGGCAATAATCGGAACAATCATTATGCCAACGACAATTCCGGCAATAAATGGGGAACGTTCATAAACAGGTGCCTGCATCTTGAAGAAGGGCAAGAAATCTAAATACTTATGCAATAACTTCGCCCAGTAAATTGCATGTGGCATCAATATAAAAAATCCCCAAAGTCCATAAATAACTGAAGGGATTGCTGCCATTAAATCAACCATGATAGTTAGCGGTCGCTTTACCCAAAGCGGTGCGTAGTAAGTAAGGAAAAGTGCAGTTCCCACGGCTATTGGTAAAGCAATAACCAAGCCAATAAATGAAACAACTAGGGTGCCAATTAACATCGCACCTATTCCAAATGTAGCCGCGACACCATTTTCTGGATCTCCCGCATTCCAATCAAAACCAGTTACAAATTTAATTCCTTGATCTCTAAATACCGGTAAACCCTCAAGTAATAAGAAGATTGCAATTAAACTTAAAATAATTAATGCAGTAAATCCGCCACTTGTTACAACAAATCTAAATACTTTGTCAGAAAATCTAGGAACAGTTGTGATCTCACGTTTTTCTGGAATGACCCCGGTGTATTCGGTAACAGGAGTCGCGGGCATGGGGCCATCATGCTAAAAAGCTGGGCTTTGTAGGTTTAATCGGAATAACGCCAAGATGAACGGAAGGTGAATTACGGCCAGATCAACCGCCTGCATTAGGGTGAGCGCATATGGGAAATGATCTGCCAAACCTGATCTGGGTCGATTGCGAGATGACCGGGCTAGACCTTAATAAAGATGCCTTAGTTGAAATCGCAGTTTTGGTAACTGATGCGCAATTAAATATCTTGGGCGAGGGCGTGGATCTAGTTATTAGAACTACCCCCGAAAAATTAGCTGGCATGGATGATTTTGTTAAGAACATGCACACCGAATCTGGCCTGATAACTGAAATTCCAAATGGTGTATCTCTTGAAGAAGCAGATGCAGCAATCATTACCTATCTAACTAAGTACGCACCTGGTGAAGGTAAATCTCCCCTTGCTGGAAACAGTGTTTATGTTGACCGCGGATTTATCTCTCGTGATTTGCCGCTATTAAATAAGTATCTGCACTACCGAACCATTGATGTTTCATCAATCAAAGAGTTAGCCCGCCGTTGGTATCCAAAGGTTTACTTTGCTGCCCCGGCAAAGGATGGCAATCACCGCGCGTTGGGTGATATTCGAGATTCCATCGAAGAGCTTGAGTATTACCGCACTAAAATCTTCATTCAATCTTGAAGTATCATTACCCTTGCAAGAAATCATGGTGGGCGTAGCTCAGCTGGTAGAGCACCCGGTTGTGGTCCGGGATGTCGCGGGTTCGAGCCCCGTCGCTCACCCCACTATTTAATGAAAATGAAATACAACAAAAAGATCTAGGAGAAGAAAATGAAACCGATGATCTTTGATGTTGTTATTGAAATTCCAGCAGGATCTAGAAATAAGTACGAGATCGATCATGAATCCGGAAAGATTCGTTTAGATCGAATGCTCTTCACATCAACTAGATACCCATATGACTATGGCTTTGTTGAAAACACACTTTCTCTAGATGGCGATCCCCTTGATGCACTTGTAATGCTAGATGAGCCAACCTTTCCTGGCTGTGTTGTTTCCTGCCGCGTAATTGGCATGCTGCGTATGACCGATGAAAAAGGCGGCGATGACAAGTTGTTATGTGTTGCAGCTGGAGATATTCGCAAAGATTACTTAACTGATATTGCTGATCTTCCTACATTTGAACTTGAAGAAATTAAGCACTTCTTTGAGGTATATAAATCACTTGAACCAAATAAATCAGTGCATGGTGGCGATTGGGTAAATCAAAAAGCGGCAGAAGATGAAATCAATAACTCTTACGCCCGCTTTAAAAAGCACTAAGCTTTTAAACTAAAGAGCCACGAACGCTAAAGGCTTCGGCTACTCGGCCAACTGAAACAATAAAGGCTGCACTTCGTAGATCCACGTTGTATTGCTTTGCTGTCTCATTCACATGCACAAATGCCTTAGACATACGTGAATCTAATTCACTTCTAAAGCGCTCCTTTGGCCATGAGTATTGCTGAATG
>WLQA01000023.1 GCA_009698515.1 Actinomycetota bacterium | reverse complement strand
TCGAACCAGGCCATCAATTACTAAGTAATCGATATTTAGTAAATTCTTAACCAAGCCTTGTCCAGGTCGCATAAATACTGATTCGTTAAAATCATCTTGGAAAAGATCACGACGTGCTGCGCGAGTAAGAAGATTTACCTTTACTGGTGCCTCAGCTGCTAATTCACCGCGATATTTGAAATATGCAATTGATACACCAACTAGAACAGCAAATACCGCCATGCTAGAAACAACAATAGGCTTTAAGAACTCTTCTAAATGTTGTTCACCGGCTGGATTAACAATTGGTTTTAACCAATTAACCAATGAATCTCCACGAGAGAATAAATATCCAGATGCTATTGAACCTATTGATAACAAAGAGATTGGAATCAACATCAAAGCAGGACTTTCATGTGGTTCATCTTTATGTCCCCAACGTTCATTTCCGAAGAAGGTCATGATTACAACGCGAGACATATAAAAAGCGGTAAGGGCTGCGCCAAGTAATGTGGCTGCTCCCAACAGAACTCCTTTAACGCCACCAGCATTAAATGCGGTTTCTATAATTTTGTCCTTTGAATAAAAACCAGCAAATGGTGGAACGCCAATAATTGCTAAGTAACCCAACCCGAAAGTTACAAAGGTAAATGGCATGAACTTTCCGATACCACCGTACTTGCGCATATTTACTTCATCTTTCATGCCGTGCATTACTGATCCTGCACCTAAGAACATGCTCGCTTTAAAGAAACCATGAGTTAGTAAGTGCATGATTGCAAATGCGTAACCGATTGGTCCTAAACCAGTTGCCAAAATCATGTATCCAATTTGTGACATGGTTGATGCTGCAAGTGCCTTCTTAATATCATCTTTTGCAGTTCCGATAACGGCGCCAAATAACAATGTTATTGAGCCAATAATTATCACCATTAATTGCGCAGTTGGCGCCACATCAAAAATAAAGTTAGAGCGCGTAATCAAATACACGCCAGCTGTAACCATGGTTGCTGCGTGAATTAATGCTGATACTGGAGTTGGACCAGCCATCGCATCACCTAACCAAGATTGCAAAGGGAATTGTGCAGATTTTCCGCAAGCTGCCAGCAATAACATTAAGCCAATTGCCGTCATGGCAGATGTAGACGCATGATCTGCATGTTCTTCAATTCCTTTAAATGTGACATCACCAAATGTGGCAAATGCGATCATGATGGCAAGTGATAAACCAATATCGCCTACTCGGTTGGCAACAAAAGCTTTTTTCGCAGCAGTTGCATAAGCAGGTTTTTGATTCCAGAAACCAATTAATAGGTATGAGGCAAGACCTACGCCTTCCCAGCCAACATATAGATTCAGATAAGAATCACCTAAAACTAATAACAACATCGCGGCGATAAATAGGTTCAAGTAAGCAAAGAATCTTCTGCGGTCTAGATCGTGTGACATGTAAGCAATTGAATAAACATGGATCAATGTGCCAACTCCAGTAATCAACAGAACAAAGCAAATTGAAAGCTGATCAAGCAAAAGTGATGCATCAACATGGAAATCGCCAACTGCAATCCAGGTAAATACTTTTTGGGTAACTGGTCGAGCTAAAACATCTCGGCCTTGCATGGCAAAGAATTCAACTGCACCAATTGCAAATGCTGATGCGGACACGGTGGTTGCCAATAAATGTCCCCACTTATTTGCACGCTTTCCGAGTAGCAATAACAGCGCTGAGCTAAATAGTGGAAGCGCAATTAACCAGACTAAGTTATTTGATGTTGTCATGATTATCGCTTCAACAAACTTGCATCATCAACTGATGCCGAACGGCGTGATCGATAAATAGTCACGATAATTGCTAAACCAACTACAACTTCACAAGCTGCAACTACCATAGTAAAGAATGCAACAACTTGTCCTTCTAGATTTCCATTAATTCTGGCAAATGTCACAAAAGCTAAGTTGGCTGCGTTCAACATTAATTCAATACACATAAATACCACGATTGCATTTCTACGAACAACAACTCCAATAGCACCAATAGTGAACAAAATTGCAGAGAGGTATAAGTAATTAGCAATATTCATTACTTCTCCTCTTCCTGCTCGTGCTTCATCTCAAATTTCTTACTTTCGATCATGTCACCACGCGCCTCAAGAACTGCAGAGATTGATGTCGGCGCAGCTTTGCCAGTTGGCAATAAAGCTGGAACATCAACTGCGTTATGTAATGCATAAACTCCAGAACCAGGTAATCCCGCCGCCTCGCCAAGAGATGGTTTACGGAATCGGGCAATCGATAAATCACGTTGTGCAAACTTTGATTTAGTGCGCTGGCTATGTGCTAACACCATCGCACCTAATGCTGCAGTTATTAAGAGTGCAGATACAACCTCAAAAGCCCAAACATATTTTGTGAACAATTGCTCTGCTAATCCTTTTACATTTCCATCACGATTAGCACCTGCCAGACCATAAGCATCATGACCTAATGTGGCGCGACCAATTAATGAAGTAAGTAGACCGCCAATACCAATGGATGCCGTGATCGCAATCCAGCGAAGTCCGCGAATATTTTCAACTAGTGAATCACTAGATTCCACACCAACTAACATCAAAATAAATAGGAATAACATCATTACTGCGCCGGTATAAACCACAATCTGCACAATTCCTAAAAACAAAGCATCTTGCGCAATATAGAAAATTGCTAGTGAAATCATTACCCAAGCCAGTAACAAAGCTGAGTGAACAGCTTTCTTTACAAATAACATCCCTGCAGCAGCAAGAACTGAAATTGGTGCCAAAAACCAAAATAAAACAGATTCTGGAGTTTGTGTTGTACCAACCTCTAATGCCAAATTAATCATTCTTAATTACACCTTGCGATGGATGTGCATTTGGAACTTCACCACGGTAATAATTTGCATCAGTTGTGTTTGGATACATTGGATGCGGAGGTGGCACCATGCCAGCACGTAGTGGTCCTAATAAATCCTCTTTTTCAAAGATCAATTTTCCGCGCGTATTGTCGGCAAGCTCATACTCATTTGTCATTGTTAATGCGCGAGTTGGACATGCTTCAATGCAAAGTCCGCAAAAAATACAACGCAAATAATTAATTTGATAAACCTTGCCATAGCGCTCACCTGGTGAAAATTGCTCACCTGGTTTGTTATCGGCACCTTCAACATAAATTGCATCTGCAGGACATGCCCAGGCACATAACTCGCAACCAATACATTTTTCTAAACCATCTGGGTGACGATTTAATTGATGACGACCATGAAACCTTGGCGCAGTTGGTTCTTTAACTTCAGGGTATTGAACAGTGTTTACTTTCTGAAACATGGTTCGGAAAGTTACCCAGAAACCAAGTAACTGCTTAAAGAATGTTGCCGGCTCATTATTTGTAATTGGTGCCTTAGATTCATTAGCTTTTTCTAAGCCATTCTCATTAGAACGAGGCATTAACTCATCAGCCATTTAATTGCTCCGCTCTATCTTTGGAATTAGGAATTTCTGGAACTGGAAAATTAGGTGCTGCAGAATCCTTAACAATCGCAGCTTCTTGCAATTGCTTCTTAGATTTCTCCATAAAGGTAGTGACAATGAAGTAGATAAGAACTACTGCAAAAGTAAATGACATGATTGCGAATCGAGAAGAGCCTTGTTGTGACATTACTCGAAGAGTTGAAACCACCAAGATCCAAGCAAGTGATACTGGTATTAATACTTTCCAGCCAAATTGCATGAACTGGTCATAACGAAGTCTTGGTAAAGTTCCACGGAGCCAAACAAAGATAAAGAAGAAGAGAAGTACTTTGGCGAAGAACCAAACAACTGTGAACCAACCACCAAGCCACTGTTCTGTAAAACCTAATCCGGGAAGTGCGTGGTATCCACCCAAGAATAAGGTGGTGGCTAGCGCTGAAACTGCAATGATATTTACATACTCAGCTAAGAAAAATAATGCGAACTTTAATGATGAGTATTCAGTATGGAATCCACCAACTAATTCACCTTCAGCTTCAGCTAAATCAAATGGTGCTCGGTTTGTTTCGCCCACCATAGATATTGCATAAATTACAAAGGATGGGAAGAGAATTACGGCGTACCACCATTGATTTTGTGCTTCTACAATTTCAGAAGTAGACATTGAACCGGAGTAAATAAAGACGGCAACTAAAGAAAGTCCCATGGCAACTTCATAAGAAATAACTTGTGCAGAAGAGCGCAAGCCACCAAGTAAAGGATAGGTAGAGCCAGATGACCAACCCGCTAAAACAATTCCGTAAACTCCAACAGATGCAATTGCTAATACATAAAGCACGCCAACTGGTAGATCGGTTAATTGCATTGCTGTTTTGTGTCCAAAGAAATTAACTTCACCAGATAATGGAATAACTGCAAAGGACATAAAGCAGGCAGTAACGCTAATAATTGGCGCAATTACAAAGACAATTCGGTCAGCTGCTTTTGGAATTAAATCCTCTTTTAGTGCCAGCTTCACGCCATCGACTAAACCTTGTAATAAACCAAACTTTCCAACTCGGTTGGGTCCAAGGCGCATTTGCATACGTGCCACAATTCGGCGCTCTCCCCAAACAGCCATGATGGTAAGAACTACGCATACTGCAAAAATAATTACACCTTTAAGAGCGATGATCCAACCTGGATCTTGAGCAATTAACTCTGCATTTGTCATGCTTTGCTCACCTTCACTATTGAATTACCTACAGTACCTAGAACCTTAATTAATTGGCTGTTTGTAGAGTTACGTGGCAACCAAATTGCCGAGTTATCAATATCTGCAATTGTGCAAGGTAGCGTAACTGCGCCATAGGTATTTGAAACTCTAATTAATTCACCATCTTTTACTGAAAGTGCAGATGCACGAGATTGTGAAATAACCGCTGTTGTAGCTCTGGCTGTGCCAGCTAAGTTATCTTCCCCTTCTTGCAAAGAACCTTTATCAAGCAAGTTACGCCATGAAGAAATAATTGCTTCATCTGCGCCAACATTTAATGAGGCTCCTGTACCAGTACTTTTCATACTTGGCTTTGCGCCATCCCAATTTCCAATTGCTTCAAACTCTTTACGCGCTGCACTAACAGTAGGCAAATTAATTGGTTTTCCAATTTCATCAGCCAACATAGAAAGAATTCTGACATCGCTTCGATTTAATGACTCAACTGCTGAATCAAACTTTCTAGACTTTCCTTGCCAATCCATAAAGGAGCCGCTTTTTTCTACAACGGCAGCAACTGGCAACACAACTTGTGCAATATCGGTGATATCACTTTCGCGAATTTCTAAGGAGACTACAAACTTCTTTGAAAGTGAAAGTTTGGCCTCAGCAGAGATGTCAAAAGGATCTACGCCACCAATTAATACTGCATTCGTTCCACTACCAATAATTTCATTTGTGGTTAATCCAGTTTCAGTTGGAAGTGCACTAGCACCCCATGCTGCTGCAACATCTACGCGTGCTGTTGCATCTGAAACTAATCTGCCACCAGGTAATAAGTTTGCAACCGCGCCAGCTGCAATGGCTCCGGTATCACCAGCACGGCGAGGTACATAACCAAGTTTGGCGGCTGACTTATTTACTAATTCAAGTGCTGCTGAAAGTGCGCCAGGAGTTTCACTTAAACGCTCACCAATTAACACAACAGATTTTCCAGTTAAGCCATTAATTGCAGAAATTGCTGCAACTTCATTGCCTGGAACCATCTTGATAACAGTTGCATTTAATTTTTCGCTGCCACGACTTGTGTATGGCGTTAGTGTTGAAACTTTTAATGCACGCTTTCGTACTTGCTTATAAATACGAAGAAAAACTATTGGTGATTCATCCTCGGGTTCGAAAGCAAGTAAGACGACTTGATCTGCATTATCAATATCTTTATATGTTGCAGTTGAATTTGCAGCTGCAAAAAATTCCAACTCTTCCGCTGAGTTAATTCGTGATCTAAAATCAATATTGTTGGTACCTAGTGCAACACGAGCAAATTTGCTGTAACCATATGCATCTTCAACAGTTGAACGTCCACCAACTAATACGCCAACCTTTGCATTAGTTAATCCTTTTGCTGCAGCAGCAAGTGCCTCTGGCCATGATGCTTCTTCAAGTTGGCCCGCAGCATTTCTAATCATTGGTGTTGAAATTCGATTCTTAACCTCGTACTTAAATGCCCAACGACCTTTATCGCAATTCCACTCTTCATTCGCAGTTGCATCTTCACCAGCTAATCTGCGCAGTGTTTTGCCACGGCGAACATCGGTGCGCATTGCACAACCTGATGCGCAGTGTTCGCAAGCAGAATCATTTGAAACCAAATCAAAAGGTCGGGCGCGGAAGCGGTATGAAGTTCCAGTTAATGCACCAACTGGACAAATCTGTACTGTGTTTCCAGAGTAGTAAGAGTTAAATGGTTCATCTTCATAAATTCCAACTTGTTGCAATGCGCCACGTTCATTTAATGTAATAAATGGATCACCAGCAATTTGTTCAGAGAATCGTGTGCAACGTGCGCATAAGACGCAACGTTCACGATCTAATAAAACCTGAGATGAAATTGCAACTGGTTTTTCAAAAGTTCGTTTTACACCCTCATAGCGAGATGTTTCACGACCATTAGACATTGCTTGATTTTGTAATGGACATTCACCACCTTTATCGCAAACTGGGCAATCAAGTGGGTGGTTGATTAACAACAACTCCATGATTCCTTTTTGCGCTTTGTCGGCAACTGGTGAAGTTAATTGCGTTTTTACAACCATTCCATTTTCAACTGGAATTGTGCAAGATGCTTGAGGTTTCGGAAATGCGCGACCATTGATTTCGATATCAACTAAACATTGACGACAAGCACCAGCTGGATCTAACAATGGATGATCACAAAAACGTGGAATTTGAATTCCTAATTTCTCAGCCGCGCGAATAACTAATGTTCCTTTTGGCACCGTTACTTCAAAGCCATCAATAACACAGGTAATCATTTCCACTGTAACTTCAGTACTCACTTAACACCTGCATTTTCAAATAAAGTTGAAGCTGCTGGATCAAATGGACAGCCACCTTGAGATAAGTGATCTAAATACTCTTGGCGGAAATATTTAAGTGAGGAAATGATTGGACTTGCTGCACCATCAGCAAGTGCGCAGAATGATCGACCCATGATGTTGTCGCAAAGATCTAATAATTTATCTAGATCTGCTTCTGTGCCACGGCCGGCCTCTAAATCTTTTAGTGCTTGAACCAACCACCAGGTACCTTCGCGACAAGGTGTGCACTTTCCGCAAGATTCATGTTTATAAAACTCAGTCCAACGTAAAACAGCGCGAACAACACAAGTAGTTTCATCAAAAATTTGTAATGCTTTTGTGCCAAGCATTGAACCTGCTGCAGATACGCCTTCGTAATCCAGTGCCACATCTAAATGTTGATCGGTAAAGATTGGTGTAGATGAACCACCTGGTGTCCAAAACTTAAGTTTGTGACCTTTGCGTATCCCGCCAGATAATTCAAGTAATTCACGAAGTGTGATGCCAAGTGGTGCTTCAAATTGTCCAGGATTATTTACGTGACCAGATAATGAGTAAAGAGTAAAACCCTTGCTCTTCTCTGTGCCCATGCCACCAAACCAAGCAACACCATTATTAATAATCGCTGGTACTGATGCGATTGATTCCACATTGTTAACCACAGTTGGCTTTGCATATAAACCAGCAATAGCTGGGAATGGTGGACGCAATCTTGGTTGGCCACGGAATCCTTCTAATGAATCAAGTAAGGCGGTTTCTTCACCACAGATATATGCACCAGCGCCAACATGTAAAACTAATTCCAAATCAAAACCTTTTCCTAAAATGTTTTTACCAAGTAAGCCGGCGGCGTATGCATCGGTAATTGCTTGTTGCACGCGACGAACTACATGAGTTACTTCTCCGCGAATATAAATAAAGGCATAGTTAGCGCGAATTGCGTATGAACCAATAATTATTCCTTCAACTAATACATGTGGATTAGCCAGCAATAACGGCATATCTTTACAAGTACCTGGCTCTGATTCATCAGCATTTACCACCATGTAATGTTCTTTGTTATCACCTTGTGGAATAAATCCCCATTTGCTACCAGTTGGAAAACCTGCGCCACCGCGACCACGTAAACCTGAATCTTTCACCATTTGAATTACTTCATCAGGTTGCATTGCTAATGCTTTAGCAACAGCTGTGTAACCACCATTGCGCTTATATGCCGCAATTGTGAATGAATCTGGTTCATCCCAATGCGCAGAAAGAACAGGCGTTAACTTTGTCATTAGTTGCCACCCTTTGCTTTCTTTAAACCAAGCAGAGTTGGTGCGCCAGCTTGCACGCCTTCATTAGCAAGCCCATCTGAAATTCCGGCAAGAACTGCAGAGTTTTGTTTCCAAGTACGCAGCGTTTTTGGACCGCGAGTTGGTGCTGGTGGATTTCCGGCACGTGCGCCATCTACTAAATCTTTTACAGATTGCACAGTCTGATTATCGTAAAACTCCCAGTTCACCATTACGACAGGTGCGTAATCACAAGCGGCATTACATTCAATATGTTCTACAGAAACTTTGCCATCTTTTGTAACGCCATCATTTTCAATATCTAAATGCTCTTTAATTGATGCAAATATCGCATCTCCGCCCATAACCGCACACAATGTATTGGTACAAATTCCAACGTGGTACTCACCTACTGGCTTTGATTTATATTGTGTATAAAAAGTGGAAACAGCAGTTACTTCAGCGGTAGCTAACTCTAGTTTTTCAGCAATAACTTCAATGCCTTCATTTGTTACATAACCATCGATTGATTGCACAAAGTGCAACAACGGCATGATCGCCGAACGCTTGCGTGGATATCGGGCGATAATTGAATCCATTACTGAGGTTTGTTCTGTGGTAAATGCCATTAGCGATCAACTCCACCCATAACAGGATCAATTGATGCAACAGCAGCAATTACATCGGCAATCTGGCTGCCATCACACATCGCTGCAGTTGATTGCAAATTATTAAATGAAGGTTCCCGGAAGTGAACGCGATAAGGACGAGTTCCACCATCAGAAACTAAATGTACGCCAAGTTCACCGCGTGGTGATTCAACAGTTGTATAAACCTGTCCCGCAGGCACGCGGAAACCTTCGGTAACTAATTTAAAGTGGTGAATTAGTGACTCCATTGATTCACCCATAATTTCGCGGATGTGATTTAGTGAGTTGCCCATTCCATCGCCACCGATTGCAAGTTGTGATGGCCAAGCAATTTTCTTATCTGCGACCATTACTGGTTGACCTTCTAATTTTTCTAATTTAGCAACGCACTGTTCAATGATTCGAAGTGATTGCTCTAGCTCTTGCATACGAATTAAGAACCGGCCATAAACATCGCAAGTATCTGTAGTTGGAATATCAAATTGATAATCTTCATAACCACAATATGGTTGCGCCTTACGAAGATCCCATGGCAATCCAGTTGAACGCAACACTGGACCAGTTATGCCAAGTGTTGTGCAACCAGCTAAATCTAGGTAGCCAATACCTTGGGTGCGCTTCATCCAAATTGAGTTGCCAACTAATAATTTCTCATTATCTTTGAAATTCTTACGTAACTCTTTAACGGTTTCACGAATCTTTGTAAGGGCACCAGCTGGAAGATCCTGCGCAACGCCACCTGGACGCACATAAGCCATATTCATACGTAAGCCAGCAACTAATTCAAATACATCTAAAACTTTCTCACGTTCACGGAAGGCAAAGATCATTGGTGATAACGCACCTAGTTCTAGTGCGCCAGTTCCAAGTGCCACCATGTGTGATGAGATTCGATTGAACTCCATCATCATCACGCGAATTACAGTTGCGCGTTCTGGCACATCATTTGTAATTCCTAATAATTTTTCTACACCTAAGCAGTATGCAGTTTCATTAAATAATGGAGCTAAGTAATCCATGCGAGTTACAAAAGTTACGCCTTGAGT
>WLQA01000022.1 GCA_009698515.1 Actinomycetota bacterium | reverse complement strand
GTCCGAAAAATGCGAAGCGAACCTCAAAGCCCTCATCTTCAAAATTATCTGGAGTCGAACTCTCCATCAGTTGGGCGAACTTCTCTTCACCCTTTGCAGTTAATTCATAAACAATTCGCGAGCGCCGAGATAAGCCACCAGATTCCTTCACCGTCTCAGCAATTAATTTAGCTTCAGACATTTTGCGAAGTTGTGGGTATAAAACAGAAAAACTTAGAGCGCGGAATGGTCCGTAGATGGCAGTCATTCTCTTTCGTAGCTCATAACCATGTAATGGTCCTTGCGACAACAAACCAAGCAGAGCGAACTCAAGTGACTCAGCACGTGAACGCATTTTGCCTCCGGTTTATTTAGGGATCTATCTGAGTTATCCACCCGAAATATCTATTAGATATATCGAATCGATACTATCGAATAGTACGGATATTAGGGTTTAATCCCCTCTGGAGGCAAGCCTGTAAGGCATAGGATTACTGCGTGTTTACCTCAGATATCCTGCCAACGCGCCTCTGGGAGTACCTAATAGCGACGATTTTGATCATTTTGGCTCCTGGCCCCTCCGTTCTCTTTACCATCGCCAGAGCTATTGCTTGGGGTCGAGCCAGCGCCGTAGCCACCGTTGCTGGAAATGCACTTGGGATGTTTCTGGTCTCGGTATTAGTTGCCATTGGTTTGGGACCGCTACTTCAGCGCTCGCATCTTTTTTATAACGGCGTTCAATGGGCTGGCGGTATCTACCTAATGTATTTGGGCTACTCCGCAATTAAGGCGAGCAAATTAGATGCCGAAGATATGCAAAAGAAGGAGGAGGTCAAACCTTCACTTATAAACTCTGCAGTAAATGGTTTTTGGGTTGGCGTCTTAAATCCAAAATCAATTGTATTTTTCGCTGCCATCTTGCCCGCCTTTGTTGATAAAGATAAAAATACGATCACACAACAATTACTAGTCCTTGGATTAATTTTCTGTTTAATCGCCTTCATCTCCGATGGAAGTTATGGACTCTTAGCTGGAACGGCTCGAGAGTGGTTATCAAGTGATATCAAGCGCTTAATTTTGATGAGACGCTTTGGTGGCGCTGTAATGATCGGTTTAGGCCTATTCACTATTTCATCTATCTATATTTTTGGCTGATTTAATTAAGTAAGTTGCGTGGCGAAGGTCGCCATTGTCAGTGCTGATCGGCAGAATTATCAAATGGCCTCATCTACTGCAGTTGGAAATGCTCGCGAATTTATCTCTCCCTCAGATTTAACTTTTTCATGGGGCGGATGCCATCGCTGTCTTTGGCTCAGTTATAACCACGGTCTTCGCACTCCTGGCTTTATGCCGCTCGTTGGCGATCTGGCCACGATGCAAGAAAATTACTTTGCGGGAAAAACTACGGCAGATATTGCACCAGTACTTCCTGAAGGAAAGGTGAAGGATCTCGGTGGTTGGGTAAAATCATCATTAATCAATGTAAATGGCGCAGCATCAAAGTATGCAATTCGTGGCAAATATGATTTATTAATTGAATTTGCCGATGGTACCTTCGGAATTATTGATTGTAAGTTTCAAGCTAAGGATTCAGATAAAACCGATCTTTACCAGCCACAACTTGAGGCTTACGCATTTGCCCTTGAAAATCCAGCAAGTGGTGAGGCAAAGAAAGTTTCACTGATGGGTCTTTTGGTTTGGTCATTAATTGAACCAGCTGGTGATGTAACAAAGGGATTTGGACTTAAGTTAAAACATACTTGGCGACCAATTGAGCGCAACCCAAATGCATTACAAGAGCGGTTAACTGATTTCATAACTGTAGTTGATGCGAAGATGCCAAATTCAAAACCGGCTTGCGATATGTGTAATTACTTGAACTCACGTAAAGAGTTTATTGGCGCTGAATAAGGGCTACTCAAAATCTCCAGCATTTTCAGCCTTACTTTTCATGATTGCATCTTTCGCCTCTGATGCATACATATTTGGAACATAAACCTGACCTGACATTGCTGCAATTACATCCATAATTTTATTTGTTGCCTCTCTTAGTACGGCAGGATCTGTTGAATCTCCTGTGAAGTACATAGGTTCGGCAAAGATCATTTCTACTCTTCGCAGCTTTGGTACTACCTGACCAGTCGGTTGAATTTCTGCAGTATTAAACATGGCAACTGGAACAACAGCTGCACCTGATTCAATTGCCATTCGAGCGATGCCGGTTCGGCCTTTATAAAGTCGGCCATCTGGTGATCTTGTTCCTTCTGGATAAATTCCGATGCACTGGCCATCGGTTAAAACTTTAAGGCCGGTCAACAGGGCAGCTTCACTTCGCTTGCCACCAGATCTATCAACTGGCACTTGGCCCAAAGCAATAAAGGTTAATTTCTTGATAAAGCCTTTTAAGCCCGGAGATGTGAAGTACTCGCTCTTAGCTAGAAATGTAACTTTGCGAGGAACAACAAGTGGCATAAAAATTGAATCGCTAAAAGATAAATGATTGGAGGCAATAATTACCGGACCAGTAGTTGGAACATGACGTAATCCCGACACCTTAGGTCGAAACAACAACATCAACAACGGTGCCAAGAAGGATTTCAAAATTCGATAAGCCACGGGAGTAATTTAGGGCTTTCGGCAATCTATGCCACCATCTGAGCGTGAATACCATTCCAAACTCTGAGGGTTTGGTCCTGCCCGGTGAAAAATATGGTGGAAAAATTGGTGTCCTAGTAATTCATGGTTTTACCGGATCTCCAGTTTCAATTGCTCCTTGGGCTAAATATTTAAATCAGCAAGGCTACACAGTTCATGCACCGCGATTACCTGGTCATGGCACCAACTGGCAAGAGATGAATGAAACTACTTGGCCTGATTGGTATAGATGCGTTGAAGATTCTTACCTTTCACTAAGAGATAAATGTGATCGAGTTTTCGTTGCTGGTTTTTCAATGGGTGGTGCGCTGGCTTTAAAACTTTGCCAAATACGTGGTGCAGAGATTGAAGGCTTATTACTCGTTAATCCATCCATTCATGACAAACGATTCCAATTGAAATTTACGCCAATCTTGAAATATTTCATTCCATCTATCAAGGGTCGAAGAGTTAGCGATGTAGCCAAGCCAAATCCACCCAAACACAGTTACGGCAGAACTCCGTTGAAAGCTCTTGATTCATTAAGAAAATTATGGAAATTAGTCGAACGTGATCTCTACTTAGTTGATTTGCCAGTCATGGTGGGTTACTCGATAAATGATCATGTGGTGGACCCAGAAAATTCAGATACTGTTATTGAAAATATCTACTCAGTGGATATCCGCGAAGTAATCTTTGAAAAATCTTTTCATAATGTAGCTTTGGATTATGAAGTGGATCTACTAAATGAACAATCAAAAATATTTATTGAAGAGGTGCTTTCTGGTCAAATAGATCGCGGAAGCGATTTTGCAGAGCGAGAGTTAATAGATGCGGAGTTTGATTCAATAGTTTCTGGATTATCTTTAGATGAATCCACTCCCACAACATACTTAGATGAATTAGATAACTTTGCAGATCAAAACCGATTTACGCCACCAAATCCAAGATGGCCCAAATTTGATCAAACGCAGCGCGCTGGTTTTATCGCAATCGGTGCTGGTCTGACCTATTTAGTGATTAACCGTTTTACCTCATTTGATATTGCTGGTATTTGGCCGGGCTTAATTTCAATTTGTGGTGGCGTTGCCACATTAATTTGGCGAACTGCTAGATCAGATAATGATTTTGATGAAGGCGTTACGCTCTAACTAAATCTGCTGCGCCAACTAAGCCAGCATCATTACCAAATTTAGCTGCAATAATTTTTGGTAGTGGATGTTTGCCAGCAAATGGCATGTATTTTTCGGCAGCGGCTATCGCAGGTTTTAAGAAAATATCTCCCGCATCAATTACGCCACCACCAATAATTATCGCCTCTGGATCAAGTAGAAGTGTGTAAGAGGCAATCGCGCTACCAACCCAATCAGATTGTTTTGCAAAGGCTGACAAAGCTAATTGATCTCCGGCTTGGGCCGCCTTTGTTAGTACTTGCCCAGTAAAACCATTTAATGTGCCATCTCCGAAATTTAGTAAAACTTTTCCTTTTTCTAAATTACTTGCGATCTCTTCATGCGCATATCGCATCAATGCTGAACCCGATGCATAAGTTTCGATACAACCAATTGCGCCACAGCCACATTTTTCGCCATCTAATTTGACCATCATGTGGCCAAACTCTGCGCCGATTCCGTGAGCTCCTCGATAAAGCTTGCCATCGATAATTAATCCGCCACCCATGCCGGTTCCGATAATAAAGAACATAACAGGATTTAAACCTTTTGCATTTCCAAATTTAAACTCTGCCCATATCGCAGCATTGGCATCATTTTCAACTACTGCCGGCAGGCCAAACTCTTTAACTAATGCATCTGCCAACGCGACATCATTCCAATTTGCAATATTTCCAGCGGCAATAACTGTTTTGCGATCAGCAGAAACAATTCCGGCTGTACTAACACCAATTCCTGCAATCTGATGTTTTGTTTGAAGCTCTTTAACAACTTCAATAATTACATTAATTAAATCTTGCCCACCATTTTTTGGCGTATCTTTTCGATAGGTAGCCAAAATTTTGCCGTCGGTATCAACCACGCCACCTAATACTTTGGTGCCGCCGATATCAATTCCAACAGTTAGGCCAGAAATTGCGCTAGCTGAGTTCAATTAATTTTCCAGTTTTTCCTTTAATTGCTTTAATGCAAGATCAATCGTTGATTTTTCCGCCTTCTTGCGCATCATGGCCGGAACCGGCATTGATAATCCAACAGTTAATTCATAGGTAACATCTGTTGTGTCATCACCATTATCTTTAATTATGTAAGCACCGGTCATCTCAGTTAATAAATCGGCATCTTCTAATGAGAAATCCAATCGAGATGGCGCCTTGCTCCAGTCGTAATTCAATGTTGGTTTGTCTTTAAGTGCTCCGGCATCAACAGATACTTGCACTTGTGTTGCTCGTCCTTGATCATCTTTTGCAATTACATTTACAGATTTAATTGATGTTGACCAAGTTGGATATGAAGGTAGATCAAAGAGCACCGCTTGCACATCGGCAGCGGAGGCTTCAACAGTTACGGTGGAGGTTGATATATCGGACATGCGGGTAAGGCTACCGCCTAGTAGGCCGAATAATTGCCGGTAGATCTAGCCTTACTCGCCGGTGAGGCACTAGCGTTGGGCATATGAACGAAATAACCATTCCATCAATAATCCCGCCAGCAGCCGCCGGAAACCTAACTAATTTAATTTCCGAGCGAGCCTGGTTTGAACCAGAGCGCATCGTTGCCTCTCGCCCACTCGGTGATGGTTGGCAGCCAGTTACAGCTAAAGAGTTTGAAGAGGAAATTCGTTCTGTTGCCAAAGGTTTAATTGCATCTAATGTAAAAATTGGTGATCGCGTAGCAATCATGGCGCGAACTCGTTATGAATGGACGATTTTAGATTTTGCAATTTGGTACGCCGGCGCCGTCCCAGTTCCAATTTATGAAACTTCAAGTGCAGAGCAAATTGATTGGATTCTGACCGACTCTGGTTCTGTTGCAATTATTGTTGAAACTTCAGTATTAGCAGAGGTGGCAAAGCCAGTTATGCCTGCTACTTGTAAAAATATTTGGAGTATCACCGACAATGCCCTAGCAACTCTTATTGCTGCTGGTAAATCAATTTCAGATGATGAAATAACAACTCGTCGAAATGCTTTAACACCAGATTCATTGGCAACCTTGATTTACACCTCCGGAACAACTGGTAAACCAAAAGGTGTTCAACTAACACACGGAAACTTCTTAGCTGAGTGTGGCAATGTAGTAAATGGCGCAAGTGATCTTTTCCTAAAACCGGGCGGTTCAACTTTATTGTTCTTGCCAGTAGCGCACGTTTTCGGTCGAATGGTTCAGATTGGATCAATCACCGCCGGTCTACATTTAGCGCACTGCGGTGATATTGCAAGACTTCCCGCAGATCTTGCATCTTTTAAACCAACATTTGTACTTGCAGTTCCGCGCATTTTTGAAAAGATCTACAACGGCGCAGAGTCCAAGGCAGAAGCTGCCGGCAAAGGAAAGATTTTCCAAAAGGCGGCAGCGGTGGCAATTGCCTATAGCGAAGGATTAGATACCAAAAAGATTTCACCACTACTGCGAATTCAACATGCCCTCTTTGATAAATTAGTTTACGCAAAGATTCGCGCTGGTATGGGTGGTCGAGTTGAAGCAGCAATCTCTGGTGGTGCACCACTTGGTGAGCGACTTGGACATTTTTACAGAGGCGCTGGAATTAGAGTTTTAGAAGGTTACGGATTAACCGAGACAACAGCAGGTGCCACACTGAATTTAACTTGGGCGCATGAAGTTGGCTCTGTAGGTAAACCAATTCCTGGTAACACAATAAAAATTGCAGAAGATGGCGAAGTTTTAATTAAGGGCCCGATTGTGATGAAGGGTTACTGGCAAAATGATGCCGCAAATGCCGAGGTCTTCACCGCAGATGGTTACTTTAAATCTGGTGATTTAGGTCGAATCGATGATGCGGGATATTTATATATTGTTGGTCGAAAGAAAGAATTAATTGTTACCGCTGGTGGAAAAAATGTTGCACCTGCCGTTCTAGAAGATCGCTTGCGCTCTCATCCATTAATTTCACAATGTATGGTGGTCGGAGATAACAAACCATTTATTGCAGCCTTAATTACTTTAGATCCAGATTCAATTAAACCTTGGGCGGTAGCAAATAAAAAAGAGGGTGCATCCATAGCTGAATTAGCAAAAGATCCAGCTTTGCTAGCTGTAATTCAGACCGCTGTAGATGAAACCAATAAAGCGGTTAGCCGAGCTGAATCAATTCGTAAATTTACAATTTTGCCAGTTGATTTCACAATCGCTGGTGGTCAATTAACTGCCAAGTTATCCGTGAAGCGACATGTTGTAGGTCAACAATTCGCTCGCGAGATTGATGAACTCTTCGCCTAATTCCGATCGCTCTCGCCTAGCACGAGAGCTGCATGATGGTTTGGCGCAAGAGTTAGCAGCACTTGGATATCGTCTTGATGCCGTAATTGGAAATCCGAATTTAGATCAACCAAGCCGTACCGAATTACGCAATCTAAGGGCAACTACATCTGCCATGGTGCAACAAGTCAGAAATGAAATTTTCGATCTGCGTAATGAATCAGATCGCAGTATTGCGCAATCAATATCCCAGATGTTGCCACAATTACTTAGTGAAACAGAGATAAAATATGAAATCTCCGGTGAAATAATTCTACTAAAAGATAAACACTATGATTTATTAAGAACCATTCGGGAATTGATTTTAAATTCTAAACAACATGCTAATTGTCGAAATATAGAAATAACTTTAGATGCAACGCAGATCAAATACCGCGATGATGGAAATTTTGATAATAAAAAGGAAAGAGAAGGTTTTGGCTTACTAGGTATCAAAGAGCGATTGGCAAAAATCGGTGCTACGTTGCAGCAACAAGATTCAAACTTTGTAATAGAGTTCAAATGAAAACAGTGGTCCTAGTTGATGACCATTCCTTAATTAGATCTGGGTTATCGCAAGCGTTAATCGACACAGATTATCAAGTCATTGGTGAAGCAGCCTCTAAATCAGAGGCGCTGGCAGTGCTAAATAACAAAGCTCCTGATATTTGTATTTTGGATTTAAACCTCGGAGATGGCAATGGTCTAGATGTAATCTTTGCACTTAATAAAGCTGCCAAGATAATCAAATTTGTTGTCTTAACTATGGATGATGATGAAGATAATCTAAATCTGGCCAAAGAATCTGGCGCTAGTGCCTATGTGTTAAAAAGCTCCCCCGTATCGGAACTGCTGGAAGTTCTTTCCATATTAGAAAAATCGACAAAACCATTTCAAGTAATTGGAGAAATCAATAGGACAACAAAGCAAAAAGATTATCGGTTAACTAATCGTGAACTTGATGTCTTAAATTTACTGGGCGAAGGATTAACCGCCACAACAATGGGTCGCAAATTATTTTTAAGTGAGACGACGGTTAAAACTCATTTAGCAGCTATCTATCGAAAGCTAGGTGCTGCAAATAGATCACAAGCTTTGAAAATTGCGATCGAAAATAAATTAATTCTTAATAAGTAATTTATTAAATTTACTTGACCAAATCGACCACTGCCACTCTTTTTCAATCCACTCTCGGCCAACCTCGCCCATCTGTTTTGCTAGTTTAGGATCAGAAAGCAATTTACATAAGGCATCTGCAATCTCATTTGGTTTAGTTCCATCAATTACATAACCACTCTTACCGTCCAATACGGCATCGGGTGCACCTCCTGATTTTCCAACAACTACAGGTAAACCACATGCACTTGCCTCTAAATAAACTATTCCTAAACCTTCCACCTCTAATCCAAAAAATCGATCACGTGATGGCATGGCAAATACTTCACCTAATTGGATATATTTAGGAAGATCCCGGAATTGAACCCGGCCTGTGAAAATTACATTTTTTTCTAAGCTGTTATGTCTAATTAACTTATCCAACATTGATTTGATCGGGCCTTGACCGACCAGCAATAAAACCGCATCTGGAAATTGTTTTAAAACTTTTGGCATCGCTTCAATTAATTTATCTTGACCTTTGCGGTGCACTAAGCGACCAACTGAGACTATAACGCGCTTATTTTGTAATCTATATTTTTCAACCAAATCTTGATCGATTGAATATGGTTGAAAATGTGCAATATCTATTCCTGGTGCAATTTTAAATAATTTTCTCTCATCTTTAACAGCGGGCAAAAGCGCACTTCTTGTGAAATCACCAAGGTAAGTTAACCAATCAACATCTTTAGAAATCTTTCGAATTGCCAATTTAAATATCGGAAGTTTTGCCCACCAAACCTCATGACCATGGGTTAATGCGACAATATTTGTTGCCCCTGATTTTCTGAGTTTTCCAGCCATTAGTGCCAACGGGGCGGCTGCGCCAAACCAAACATTTCGTGCACCATATTGCTTTAGCAATTGTGCTGCCTTTTTATTAATTCGATATGTTGGCAGCAAGATCTTCGCCCGGTCGCGAATAACGATTGCGCCATATTTTTCAAATAATTCTTGATCAAAATTTTCATGATTTGGTTGAGTTGAAGTAAAAATAACAACGCAATTCTTGGGAACTCTTTCCAATAAACCTAATACAAAGGTTTCGATGCCGCCAGCCCGTGGACCTAAATCATTTGTAATTAATAAAACTTCTCGACTTTGATTGTGCATGCTTAAAGACGTCTGGCGCCGATGTAAGGCTTGCGTCCCATATCAAATTCAGCAATTTTTACTCGACTACCAGTTCTTGGCGCATGCAGCATTCGATTACCACCCAGATATATGGCTACATGTGAAATTGGTTTACCAAAAAATACTAAGTCACCAGGTTGTAAATCCTTGCGAGCTACCGACTTTCCATATTGATACTGCGCTCTAGATGAATGTGGCAGTGAAACTCCGGCCGCTTGAAATGCGCGCATGGTTAAGCCAGAGCAATCCCAATAAACCAACCCGGCTGCGCCAAAAACATATTTATCACCAATTTGTTGAAGGGCATACTTAATTGCAACTCCACCGCGACCAGATACCGCGCCGTACTTTCCGGCATCAGCCAAGGAGTTTTGTTGATCAGCGTTTTCTTGATCCTCATTTAACTTAGCTAATCGCTCACGTTCAGCCGCCGTTAATTTGGCAAGTAGCTCCTCCGCCTCTTTTAATTTTGCGTTGGCAATCGCAAGTTGCTTTGTAAATTTAGCCTGTGCCGCTTTTACCAGTGAAACCTTGTCATTAACAGTTAAGGAGGTAGCGGTTAATCTCTGAGTTGCTACTGAAAATTTTCGAAGATCCGCTGTTTTCTTGCGAGTAACTGATTCAAGAGATCCAGCGGTAGATAGATAAAGTGCTGGATCTGAAGAGAAAAGTAGTTCCAGGCTTTGGCTTAGTGGTCCAGCCTTGTATTGCTGGGCAGCAATGGCGCCAATTGTTTTATGCAACGCATCTACCGATGCACCCTGTTGACTAGCTTGTTGTTGAACTGTGACCAAAGTTTTTTGTAATTTGGATAATTCAACCTTTGCCTCTTGTGCTCCTTCGGCAGCGGTGGTTGCTTGTTCTTGTAGATCTCTAACCTTTGCTTGCACCTCTAACAACGAGGGCGCTGCATGTGCGGAGATTGGAAATAGCAAGGAAAAAGCCACCGCAAAGCTGATGACCGCTCGACTCCAAAATCTCATTTGGGAAGGCTAACTTGCCCATTACAAGGATCTCAACTTGAACCGAGCATGCCAACCTGAGAATTTAAATTTATGCGGAGGAAATGTGAAGATTATTTAGCAAATCGCAG
>WLQA01000021.1 GCA_009698515.1 Actinomycetota bacterium | reverse complement strand
CGCCAGGGTATGCCTCGCGACCCGGTGGGCGCCTTAGCAACAGCGATACGGAACGATAAGCCTCAGCTTGTTTGGAAAGATCATCAAAAATAATTAATACATGTTGACCGTTATACATCCAGTGCTGACCAATTGCAGAGCCGGTGTATGGAGATAAGTATTTGAAACCGGCTGGATCAGATGCAGGAGCTGCAACAATTGTTGTGTACTCCATTGCGCCAGCTGCTTCTAGTGCACCTTTAACAGATGCAATTGTTGAACCCTTTTGACCGATCGCAACATAAATACATTTAACCTGCTTCTTTGGATCACCAGTTTTCCAGTTTTCCAATTGGTTAATAATTGTGTCAATTGCAATTGCGGTCTTACCAGTCTGTCGATCACCAATAATTAATTGGCGCTGTCCGCGACCGATCGCAGTCATTGAGTCAATTGCTTTAATACCAGTTTGCATTGGCTCTTTAACTGGTTGACGTTGCACAACAGATGGTGCCTGAAGTTCTAGCGCACGTGTTGTTTCAGCTTTAATTTCACCTTTGCCATCAATTGGACGACCAAGTGCATCAACTACGCGACCAAGGAAACCATCGCCAACTGGAACAGAGAGAATTTCTCCAGTGCGACGAACAGTTGTTCCTTCTTCAATTCCGGTGAACTCACCCAAAATAACAACACCGATTTCGCGAACATCTAAGTTCAGCGCTAGACCTAATGTGCCATTTTCAAACTTTAATAATTCATTGGTCATTGTTGATGGCAGACCTTCAACACGTGCGATGCCATCACCTGCCTCGGTTACTGTTCCGATTTCATCTTTAACCGCAGCACCAGGTTTATAGGCAGCGACATGCTTTGCCAGCGCATCGCGGATCTCTTCTGGGCGGATCGTAACTTCAGCCATCTTCTCTCTTCTCTCTCTTTATATAACTAGAAACTTTTATTTCTAGTTAATTCTTTTCTTTTTTAACCTACGAGCGCGCGGCTCGCCTCTGCCAAACGATTAATTACAGTGCCATCAATTACCTCATCGCCATAGCGAATTGAGATGCCACCTAAAACTTTAGGATCTACTTCAACATTGATATGAACTGTTTTACCAATTGCTTTACCAAGAGCTGCGATCAAATTTTGTTGTTGTGCTGGTGTTAACGCCACTGCGGTGCGCACATGTGCAACCACACGATTTCTACGAACTGAAACATAATGTGAATAAGCGGCCAATGTGGCATCAATATGGCGGCCACGACGCAGAACTACTACGCGGCGAAGTAAATTCACAGTAGAGGTTGCGTACTTACCCTTTACGACAGATTCAAGAAGTAAGACTCGGCCAGCATCAGAATCAGCGGCGGTATTTAAGGCTTGGCGCAGATCACGGTTTGCAACTAATACGCGAGCAAAATCAAATAATTGATCCTCTAATTTATCTAATTCATTGTTTTTATCTGCAACAACACTTTCAGCTTCAACTGCAATTTGTTCAATCGCATCTGCTAATTCAGAGGGATTAGACCAACGAAGTGAAGCAGCGGTTGCCAATAAAGATTGCGCAGCTGCGCTGATATTGCTACCAAAAAGATTAGAGATTAACTCAGCCTTTGCTGCAGCATCGCGAGCATTGTCGGTAAGTGCGCGACGCACACCAACTGATGAACTTAGAACAGTCAGAATTGTGAAGAGATCATTAGAAAATTGGGCAGCATCACTAGCAGAAAGGTTGTTCACCTTTTCATCTAATGCTTTGCGCAGCGTGAGTACGGATACTCGGCTGGTGCCGCCCAGAATTTTCATAATTACTTACTCTTCTCTAGATCTGCAATAAAGCGATCGACAATTCGTGATTGACGGACCTGGTCATCTAATGCTTCTCCGACAATCTTTGATGCAAGCTCAGTTGCAAGTGCGCCAACTTCATTACGCAAAGAGGTAATTGCTTGTTGACGTTCTGCTTCGATTGATGCGGTGGCAGCTGCAGTAATACGTGCTGCCTCCTCTTGTGCTTTGCTACGAAGATCTTCAATGATCGCAGCTCCTTGCACTCGTGCATCTTCACGAATTTTCTGTGCTTCACCTTGGGCATCTGATAACTGAGATGTGTACTTTTGAAGTGCAATCTCTGCATCACGTTGTGCTTTTTCTGCGCGCTCGATACCGCCTGCAATTGCATCGGTTCGTTCGGCAAATGCTTTTTCAAACATTGGCACAACTTTGGAGCGAAGTACTAGGAACAACAGTGTGAAGGCAATAAAGCCAACAACTAATTCAGCGGTATGCGGAATTAGCGGATTAGCCGCCTCCTCTGCTGCCCAGTTACTTAACGTTCTAATAGCCATAAGTAATAAAAGTTAATTACTAGAGAACGAAAGCTAGAACTAGACCGAATAGTGCCAAAGCTTCTGCAAGTGCGAAGCCTAGGAATGCGATCGGTTGCAATACTGAACGTGCTTCCGGTTGGCGTGCTACACCGCTGATGTAAGCAGCGAAGATCATGCCAGTTGCGATTGCAGGTCCGATTGCAGATAGGCCATAACCGACCAGGTTGAGTGTGCCTTCCATTTCATTTCCTTCTTTCTCTTTTTATCTAGATCTTTATCTAGATAGCCTTTTTGTTACCGCTTGCTGTTACTGCTTGCTGTTACTGATTAGTGCTCATCCGCTAATGCACCTGCGATATACAGGGCGGTTAGCAGAGTAAAGATGTATGCCTGCAGGCATTGAACCATGAACTCGAAGAAGGTCAGGCCAATTCCAAAGGCAAAGGCAAATGGGGAAACTAACTTTAAGCCGATTACACCCTTTAGTAAGTGGTCTCCGCCTAAAATAAAAACTAGAAGTAGTAAGTGCCCAGCAAACATATTTGCAAATAAACGTAAGGAAAGTGTTAGTGGGCGAACAACAAAGTAGGTAGCAAGTTCAATTGGAGTAAGCAGGATATAAACCGGCTTTGGTACGCCAGGCATAAACATGATCTCTTTTAGGTAAGGCAGGATGCCTTTGTGCTTAATTGCTACATAATGGAAAATTACAAAGGTAAAGATTGCGAGCACATATGGGAATGAAACTCTAGACATCGCTGGGAATTGCAACAGCGGCACAATTCCAAAAATATTGTTGGTCAAAATAAAGGTAAATAAGGTAAATAGGTATGGCACAAAGCGCATGAACTCATGTCCAATAACATCGCGTGCTAAATCATTACGGACAAATGCATAGATGGATTCGCCAGCAAATTGCAATTTAGTGGGCATAACTAAAGCTTTGCGAGATGCGGCAATAAAGAATGCACTAACCACAATTACCGATAAGAAAACTAAGAAAACTGGTTTAGTTGTATAAGGATTGTCACCAAAAACTGGTGGTAAATTAAAATCTGCGGTGCTTGGTGGGGTAAATCCCTCATCACCTGAAAGCAGCAGACTCAACTTTTTCTCCTGAAATTATGGGGTTAAACCCGACTCCGACGGGTCAAACCTTATGGCTTAGGTGATAGTTGTGTGAAATTCCTAAGTGTGTGATCTATGCCCCGTGACTTAGCTTTGCTAAGGAATTAAGCGGGCAGGTTGAAGCCTAAGTTGAGAGTTTTTGCTGATTAATCGCGACCGAAGCGAAGCCAAACTAGGTAGATAGAGGCGCCAGCACCCAGCAACATTCCAACTAATAGGAAGTAATTAGTGCCAAGCCATTGATCAAAGCCCCAGCCAATGCCGCCCCAAATAATTAAGCCAGAAAGTAAGTAACCAACAATCGACCACAGTGCGCCCTCTTCATTACGAGAGTGATTTAAATTATCGCGATCCATCTCTTACTCCTTAACTTCAGAACTGCCTTTGTTTACTTCAGAACTGCTTTTGTTTACTTCAGAACTACTTGCGGGAAGTGGCATTTGAAAACGTAACTTCATAAAGCTACGCACCTCTCCCACTAACCAAGCCATCGTAATCAATAGAGCGCTGATGGCAAAACTTGTGCGGTCAACTGTGCTGCGATCGGTAAATTTCGTGATCAGTACCAAGAAAACTCCCATAAAAATTACTTTTGCTAAGTAGGAAAACATTGCCAACATCATGGTTGCCATTGGATCTAGATCTCTAGAAATCCTTGCTACTAATAAGTGAACGCTAAAGAAAATAATTACCGTTATTGATGCAAGTAAGCCACCAAGGAAACCAGAATTACCATTAACAATGGTGCCAACAATTAGGGAAATAGCAGCAACAACTGATGCGGGAACTATCGCACCCTTCCAAAGTTGAGTATCACTCATTTAGCACCACTTCGGTTATGTTCAATGATGGTGGTATTTTTATTTTGTTTAATCACTAAGACCGAAATTGCAAAGATAAGTAAGCCAGAAAGTGATGCAATCCAAATTGGAATAAAAGCAGCAATGGCAGTTGGAATGGCAAACATGGCGGTCCAGAGATAGAGCACAACTGTTGTACGTTGCTGCGTTAATCCCATTCGCATAATGCGATGGTGCAGATGTTCGCGATCTGCAGAAAATGGTGATCGTCCAGCTCGAATGCGACGAATGATCGCCATCGCAAAATCTAATAATGGAATTGCTAGAACGGTGAATGGTAAAAGTAATGGCAGTAATGCACTTCCCGGATTATCTGCGGTAATTGCTGATGCATCTACTTGTCCAGTTAATGTGATGGCAGAGGCACTGATCATTAATCCCAAAAACATCGCACCAGAATCTCCCATAAAAATTTGGGCTGGATAAAAATTGTGTGGCAAAAAGCCTAGGCACAAACCGATTACAACTGCGGTAATTAATGATGGTGCACCCGCACGATTTAACCCATTGATGACTGCAAGTAAATAGGAGAAGGCAAAAAATGATGCGGCACAGATTGCCACGATGCCGGTAGCTAAACCATCTAAGCCATCCACAAAATTAATAGCGTTAATTACTACCATTACAAATAGAACAGTAAGTAATTGACCAATATTTGCCGGCACAGTTGTAATGCCATTTATTGGTAGCCAAAGTATTTGCACGCCATAAATTAACAAGATTCCACAAGCTAGTGCTTGGCCCGCAAACTTGGTGATCGGATCTAAATCAAATCGATCATCGATTAAACCAAGAAATAAAATAAATGTTCCGCTTAAGAAAATTCCAGTTGCTTCACTACCAAAAGATTTATGAACTAGTGGCAACTGATTAACAATTACCAAGGTCAAGGCCATGGCTAACCACATCGCAAGGCCGCCCCATCTAGGTGTTGGCTCACTGTGTACATCTCGAGATCTAATTTGCATAACCGCACCTGATTTAATTGCTAAATCTCTAACTAATGGTGTGATTAAGTAACAAATTATTGCTGCAAGAAGAACGGTTACTAAGTACTCACGCATTTTTTTAGACTCAGTTAGTTATTTTGCTGGTACTGGATAGACCGGAAACGCGCTACACAATTGATCAACCTCGTTTTTAATAACCTTGGCTTTATTCTCATCAGCGCCATCTTTTATTGCGCGAGCGATTAATGATGCAATTTGTTTCATCTCTGTTCGGCCCATACCTTGGGTAGTTGTTGCTGCTGTGCCAACTCGAATTCCAGATGTAACCGCCGGAGTTTCTGGATCATATGGAATGGCATTTTTATTTAAAGTAATTCCAGATAAACCACAACGCTCATCGGCCACCTTGCCTGTTACTCCAGTTGATCGAATATCAATTAATGCTAAATGTGTTTGGGTGCCGCCTGAAACTGCGCGCATTCCTTCAGCAACTAAATCACTTGCTAGCGCCTGACAATTTTCAATTACTTTTTTTGCATAAGCTTGATAAGCCGGTGTTGCACACTCTTTTAACGCCACCGCTTTGCCAGCAACTGCGCTCATGATTGGGCCACCTTGCATGCCAGGAAATACCGCTTTATCAATTGCGGCGGCGTGCTCTGCCTTAGACAAAATCATGCCACCACGTGGTCCACGTAATACTTTGTGAGTTGTAAATGAAACAACATCTGCAAATGGAACAGGTGATGGAATTGCTTTACCAGCAACTAAACCAATGAAGTGGGCGGCATCAACCCACATAATTGCGCCAACCTCATCGCAAATCTGACGTACCTTTTCAAAATCAATCAATGATGGGTAAGCGGTGGCACCTGAACAAATCATCTTTGGTTTGTGTTCAATAGCTAGATCTCGTAATTGGTCGTAATCAATTAATTCATTATCTTGGCGAACACCGTAGGAAACTACATTGAACCATTTACCTGAAAAATTAACTTTTGAGCCATGTGTTAAGTGACCACCATGTGGCAAAGACATTGCCAGCACAGTGTCACCTGGTTTTGTAAATGCTTGATAGACCGCAACATTTGCACTGGCACCTGAGTGCGGTTGTAAATTTGCATGTTCTGCGCCAAATAATTCTTTGGCTCGTTCATTACCAATTACTTCAACCTTATCTACCTCTTCACAACCACCGTAGTAACGCTTACCTGGATAACCTTCGGCATACTTATTAGATAAAGATGAACCCATTGCAGCTAAGACCGCAGTTGACGTGAAATTTTCGCTGGCAATTAATTGCAATCCATGACGCTGTCTTTCTAACTCTGAAATAACAACCGCTGCAATTTCTGGATCTTGATTTTGCAATGCTGTAAAATCTGGGCCGTAATACTCCTGCGTAATTGGATGCTTTTGATCAATCGTCATGACGGTAAGCCTAAAGGTTTGCCACCAAATTGCTAGGTATCTCGCTGGGCATATCGCTGGGTATATTCCTGCTTTGCCTAATTAATTAGGTAAGAGGGTTGGTTAATTACACAAGAAGATTGGGAATTACCGCTCTAATTTCATTCTCACTAATCACACCAATGCGCTTTATCTTAAGTTGGCTACCAGTGGCATCAATCACTGTGCTCTTTCCTGGTGAAGTTAATATGCCGGCGGAGAAAATTACTCCGATATCACTTTCATAAATTGGAAGCTGTGTTAAATCTAAGGTTGCTACTTTCCCAGTTAAGGCGGCAGATGCTGTGGCAAGTGGTCCAGTATTTTTTAATATTTCAAGTAAAAAATTGTGATTTGGAATTCGAATATTTACCTTTCCTAATCTGCCACCATCTCCTAGATTCCAACTTAATCCTGGGTTTGCATTAAATGTAATAGAAAGGCCACCTGGCCAAAACTTTTCCGTCAACACCTTAATATCATCTGAAACCGATTTAACTAATCCAGTAAGTACCGTGGGATCTTTAATAAAAACTTGAGCTGCAACAGCCTCGCCATCACCGCGCAAAATATGCAGCGCTTTAACCGCATCTTGCGCAAAGGCATCGCATAAATAGATATAACCAAACTCAGATGGAACAACAATTACCTCACCGGCAGTTATATTTCGAACCGCAGTTTCAACTGCAATCGCCAGATCTTCACTTGTTAAATCAATTCGCTGCGCCATATCAATTCCCGACTAGATTCTAATTCCGGATGTAAATCTATCGCGGCCAGTTAGATCAGAGATGCTTTGAATATTAGTAAAGTTATCAACCATTACATTTTTTACTAACTCAGATTGTTGCTCATGATGTTCCATAATGAAATATCCACCCGATTTTAATATTCGAGCTGCTGCTGCAATAAATTGCTTAGGCACATCCATGCCATCTACAGCTCCACCCCGTAATGCCATTTCAGGTTCAAAGCCAATTACTTCATGTGGCAATTTTTCATGATTTGGAATGTAAGGTGGATTTGCTGCAACTACATCTGCTTTTACACCTTGCAATGCGATGCTTACATCTTCAATTACCACACGAGTTGTTAACTCATATTTGCTGATATTTTTATTTAACCATTGCGCAGCTTCGGCAGATTTTTCAACTGCCACCACATTAACTGCAATATCTTTTAATGCTGCCTCAGTTGCAATAGCGATAGATATCGCACCACTACCGGCACCCAAATCAACAATGCTTTTGATTTCTTTATCATCTGGATTCTTAGCTTTAGCACTCTGCAAAAAACCGATTACTCGGTCAATTAAAATCTCAGTTTCTGGCCGGGGGATTAAAACTCCTTCACCAACGCTAAGTTCTAAGTATCTAAACGGCGCACTTGCCGTTATGTATTGAACTGGCTTTCCCAATAAACGTTGTTCAACTAGTCCATTAAACTCTTCAGTTACTCGAGCAATCTCCTCTGTTGGTAATTCAAAGGTTGATGTAATTAATTGTTTTCGAGATACGCCAATGACGTGTGCTAATAAAATTTCCGCATCTACTGCTGAGATTTGATTCTTTTCAAATAATGCAACGGCATCTCTTAACAGGCTGCGCATACTTACCGCTTTTAGTTTTCGCCAGAAAGCTTTGCTGCTCGGTCATTATCAAGCAAGGCTTGGATTACCGCATCCAGATCACCATTCATTACTGAATCTAAATTATTAGCTTTGTAATTTACGCGGTGATCACTTAAACGATTCTCCGGAAAGTTGTAGGTACGAATTCGCTCGCTGCGATCTACGGTGCGAACCTGAGATTTACGTTCAATAGCAGCAATTCGTTCTGCCTCTTCTTGCGCAGCTGCCAACATACGCGCTCTTAAAATACGCAGGGCAGATTCTTTATTTTGTAATTGGCTTTTTTCATTCTGACAAGAAACCACAATTCCAGTTGGGATATGTGTGATTCGAACAGCAGAGTCGGTGGTATTTACAGATTGTCCGCCAGGACCACTTGAGCGATAAACATCAATGCGCAGATCATTCATATTTAAATCTACATCTACCTCTTCCGCTTCCGGCAAAATTAAAACTCCGGCGGCAGATGTGTGAATACGACCTTGTGATTCTGTTTCTGGAACACGTTGCACGCGGTGCACACCACCTTCAAACTTTAATTTTGCATAAGGTGTCTTACCCGGCTCTTGCACACCTTTAGATTTAATTGCAATTGATACATCTTTATATCCACCCATATCGCTATCGGTGGTTTCAATTGTTTCAACCTTCCAACCTTGCTTTTCCGCGTAACGGGTATACATACGAAGTAAATCTCCAGCAAAGATTGCTGATTCATCACCGCCCGCTCCTGCTTTAATTTCCATAATTACATCACGATCATCATTTGGATCACGTGGCAGTAACAACTCCTCTAATTTTTCTGCAGCGGCATCTCGAGTTGCTTCAAGTGCGGCAATCTCAGATGCAAAACTCTCATCAGCCTCTGCTAACTCTTTACCTGCTGCCAAATCCTCTTCCGCTAACTTCCATGCGCGATAGCCAGCAATTACTGGACCAAGTTGGGCGTAGCGCTTTCCTAAGGAACGAGCTTTATTTTGATCGGTATGAATAGATGGATCAGCCATCTGTTTTTCTAATAGGTCGTACTCAACAATTAACTCATTTGCTTTAGCAAACCGCTCCATTTGGCCTCTCCCTTCTTTACTTGTAAATCTTTTTTAAAATTTATGGAACTTAATAATAAAAAAGAGAGCGCACCACATCTTGGGATGTGAGGTGCGCTCTCTTTAAGAAAACTACTTAGTGCCTGGCTTCTCGCTCTTTCCGAAACGCTCTTGGAACTTAGCTACGCGGCCACCAGTATCAAGAATTCTTTGCTTACCTGTGTAGAAGGGATGACATACGGAACAAACTTCAACGTAAATCGATCCAGTTTCTTTTGTGCTGCGAGTAGTGAAAACTTCACCGCAACCACAAGTTACTTTTGTCTCCACATATGCTGGGTGGATCTCTGGTTTCATTTTTATCTTCTTTCATTTATTACTGGGTCAGATATTTAAATCTGTGAACCAGTAGATCCGGCGCTTACCGGGGGGCGGTAAGAATAACTTGTGAAGGTGCTACTGAGCAAAACTGATCGGAGAAATTACTCCTTAATCAGTAATTACGCGTCAGCATTCTCCTTATTTGAAGATGATGTAGTTGGCATTTCGCCACCAGCAACCGTCTTTTGAATTTGTAGCAAGAACTCAACGTTGGACTTAGTGCCCTTCATTTTTTCTAGCAATAACTCAAGTGCTTGTTGTGGTTCAAGAGCATGAAGAACTCGACGCAAACGCCAAACAATTCCAAGCTCTTCAGTGCCCATCAAAATTTCCTCTTTACGAGTTCCTGATGCAACAACATCAACTGCTGGGAAAATTCGCTTATCCGCAAATTTACGGTTAAGAATTAACTCCATATTTCCAGTTCCCTTGAACTCTTCAAAGATAACTTCATCCATCTTTGAACCAGTATCAATTAAAGCTGTTGCCAAAATTGTTAGTGATCCGCCATTTTCAATATTACGAGCGGCACCAAAGAACTTCTTAGGTGGATACAACGCTGCTGAATCAACACCACCGGAAAGAATTCGACCTGATGCTGGGGCTGCGATGTTGTAAGCACGACCAAGACGGGTAATTGAGTCAAGAAGTACAACTACATCATGACCTAGCTCGACCAAACGCTTTGCGCGTTCAATTGCTAACTCTGCAACTGTGGTGTGATCATCAGCCGGACGATCAAATGTAGAAGCGATAACTTCACCTTTAACAGAACGTTGCATATCGGTAACTTCTTCTGGGCGCTCATCAACTAAAACCACCATTAAGTGACACTCTGGGTTGTTGGTTGTAATCGCATTCGCAATTGATTGCAAAACCATTGTCTTACCAGCCTTTGGTGGTGAAACAATAAGGCCGCGTTGTCCCTTACCAATTGGTGAAATTAAATCGATGATACGAGTTGTTAAAACATTTGGTTCTGT
>WLQA01000020.1 GCA_009698515.1 Actinomycetota bacterium | reverse complement strand
TGGATCTAAAGTAACCATGAAGTATCCAGCTGTTATGTTGATGGGTCCACATGCAAAAGGAGAAACTCTTTCAATTGCTTTTGCTGGTGAAGGTCAACATCAAGATTCTGGTGCAAAAATGGTGCACGCCGCTCCTTACACATCATCAACAATCATCTCTAAATCTGTCGCAAGAGGTGGCGGACGTACTTCTTATCGTGGATTAGTACAAGTTCAAGAAGGTGCACATCATTCAAAGAGCACTGTTAAATGTGATGCGCTATTGGTCGACACAATTTCTAGATCTGACACATATCCGTATGTAGATATCAGAGAAGATGATGTATCAATGGGACACGAAGCAACTGTTTCAAAGGTAAGTGATGATCAGCTTTTCTATCTAATGTCTCGTGGCTTAACAGAAGATGAAGCAATGGCGATGATTGTTCGTGGATTTATTGAACCAATTGCTAAAGAGCTGCCTATGGAATATGCACTTGAATTAAACCGCTTAATTGAGTTGCAAATGGAAGGTGCAGTCGGTTAATGAGCTTATTAACGACTAATTACCTAACACCGACAGGGCGAGAAGAGCCTTGGCGTTTTACACCGCTAAAGAGAATTAGCGGTTTGCATGAAATAGAAAAAAATGTTCCCGGCGATATCACTTTCGCCGTTTCGCAGAACTTAGTAACCGGTGTAACTTTTAAGAATGTGGCAGCTTCGGAGTTGCCGCCTTCTTACACATCTACCGATTTAATATCTAACAGGGTAAGAAGCTCGGTAGGAGAAGTATCATCGTTAAATATCGATAAAGATATTGAATTAGCGCAACCAATTATTTTGCAGAGAAATTGTTCTGGAAGTCCCCAATTTTCCAGATTGGTGATTGAAATCGGCACCAATAGCAAAGCCACTGTAATTATCGAAAATACAGGTAAGGCAATTATTGGAGAGGAGATTGAAATTGTAGTTTCGGCTGGCGCCAAACTTAATTTTGTAACTCTTCAAGAATGGGAGCCGAGCGCAATACATTTAGGTCAGCACCACGCCCTTATTGCAAAGGATGGCGAATTCAACTCATATGTAATTACGGTCGGTGGTTCGGTAGTTAGATTAAATCCAACTGTTGATTTCACTGGGCAAGGATCTTCGGCAGATCTTTCTGGTTTGTATTTTGCAACCAGCGGTCAACATTTAGAACATCGTATTCATGTCGATCACAATATTGCTAATGCTAAATCACGTGTTAATTACAAAGGGGCGCTATCTGGTCAAGATGCTCGTACGGTTTGGATCGGTGATGTATTTATTCACAAGGGTGCCGATGGAACAGACACTTACGAATTAAACCGGAATTTACTGTTAACCGATGGCGCACGAGCTGACTCAGTTCCAAACTTGGAGATTGAAACTGGGGAGATTGTTGGCGCAGGACATGCCAGCACAACTGGACGCTTTGATGATGAGCAACTTTTCTACTTACAATCAAGAGGAATTCCAGCTGATATTGCACGTAGATTGGTTATTCGAGGATTTTTTGCTGAGATCGTAACTAAGTTAAAAAATGAGGCAATCGAAGAGCGAATTATGGATCGAATTGATGCTGAACTAGCAAAGGTTGGTGAGTAATGAGTGAAATTTCTTTTGACTCTTTGATAGAAGGCAAACCATCATTAATTGATGTAAATGGTAAAAGTGTGTGCGTTGCGCGTATTGGTGATGAGGTTTTTGCAATTGCCGATACTTGTACTCACTCAGATGCCTCTCTATCCGAAGGTGAAATCTCCGGACACAAAATCGAATGTTGGTTGCATGGGGCGGAATTTGACCTCAGAACTGGAGCCGCACTGACACCACCGGCAACACAAGCTTTACAAACTTTTAAAGTTTCACGCAACGGCAATCAAGTACTAATCAGCGAATAAGGGGAGAAAAATGAGCGAACTAATTATTAAAAATCTGCAGGTAAGTGTTGATACCGAGGCGGGCAGTAAAGAAATTTTAAAAGGTGTTGACCTAACGATTAGGTCCGGTGAAACTCATGCAATTATGGGTCCAAACGGATCTGGTAAATCAACTTTGGCTTATTCAATAGCTGGTCATCCTAAGTACACAATTACTGGAGGCACAGTTACTTTGGATGGTGCTGATGTACTTGAGATGTCAGTAGATGAGAGAGCAAAGGCTGGATTATTTCTAGCGATGCAATACCCAGTTGAGGTGCCAGGAGTTTCAGTTTCAAACTTCTTACGAACCGCAGTTACTGCAATTCGCGGTGAAGCTCCAAAATTGCGTACTTGGGTTGGCGAAGTTAAAGAGGCAATGGCATCACTAAATATGGACACCGCCTTTTCTGAGCGAAATGTAAATGAAGGTTTTTCTGGTGGCGAAAAGAAACGTCATGAGATCCTGCAAATGGAGCTGCTAAAGCCAAAAATTGCGATTCTAGATGAAACAGATTCCGGCCTGGATGTGGATGCCCTACGTATAGTTTCTGAGGGAGTAAATCGAGTTAAATCAAACTCAGATTTAGGAGTAATGCTAATTACTCACTACACCCGAATTCTTAGATACATCAAGCCGGATTTTGTTCATGTTTTCGCAAATGGAAAAATTGTTGAAGAAGGCGGCCCAGAGTTGGCCGATAAACTTGAGGAACAAGGTTACGCAGCTTACATAACTGCTTAAATCTGATGGCCAACTTTTCCCAGTATTTAAAAGACTTTCCGATTCTGTCACGAAGTGTTCGTGGCGCAAATCGGTTAATTTATTTAGATAGTGGCGCAACCTCTCAAAAACCAAATCAGGTAATTGATGCCGAAAGTAATTTTTATCGGACAGTAAATTCAGCAGTTCACAGAGGCGCCCATCTTCTTGCAGAAGAATCATCCTTGGCCTATGAAAGTGCCCGCGAGAATGTGGCCAATTTTATTAACAGCCAGACCAATGAGGTAATTTTCACAAAAAGTGCAACTGAATCCTTAAACGCACTTGCGTACTCTTTTGGTAACTCTGAAAAAGGCTCTTTATTTTATCTTCAACCTGGAGATGAAATCTTGGTTTCCGAGATGGAACATCATGCCAATTTGATTCCTTGGCAACAGCTCGCAAAACGAACTGGCGCAACTTTAAGATGGATTGAAGTTGATGGCGATGGCAGGTTGGATTTAACTTCGATAAATAAATTAATTACTGCAAAAACAAAAATAGTTGCTCTTACCCATCAATCAAATGTGTTGGGTACAATTAATCCAATTAAAGATTTAGCCAAATTATCAAAAAACGTTGGAGCGATTTTTGTTCTAGACGCCTGTCAATCAGTTCCACATTTTCAGATTGATGTTAAAGAATTAGGGATAGATTTCCTAGCTTTTTCCGGTCACAAGATGTTGGGCCCAACTGGTGTTGGCGTGCTTTGGGGTAGAGGCGAACTGTTAAAACAAATGCCGCCTTTTTTATTTGGTGGTTCCATGATTGATTCGGTAACTATGACAGAGGCAACTTGGGCAGATATTCCAAGGAAATTTGAAGCTGGTGTTCCGAATATGGCACAGGCGGTTGGTCTTTCAGCAGCTATTGATTATTTAAATCAAATAGGTATGGAACAAATACATGAACATGAAATTGGATTAACTAAGAGATTGCTGGATGGGTTACTTCATATTCAAGGAGTAAAAATCATCGGACCAACAGATCTGAGTGACAGAGGTGGAGTAGTGTCATTTACAGTAGATGGCGTGCATCCACATGATGTTGGTCAAGTGCTTGATCAATATGGCATTGCTGTTAGAACCGGACATCATTGTGCATGGCCGTTAATGCGTAAATTAAATGTGGTTGGAACTACCAGGGCATCATTTCATCTTTACAACACCGATGCGGATGTAGATAAATTACTTGATTCAATAATTGAGGTTCAAAGATACTTCAAGGTGAATAAATAATGGAATTAGATTCACTGTATCAAGAGGTGATTTTAGATCATTATCGAAATCCGCATCATAAAGGTTTATCCGAGAATAAAGATATTCAGGTAAAACACAACAACCCAAGTTGTGGCGATGAAGTTACTTTAAATTTGTCTATGAAAGATGGCCTAGTTCAAAACATATCTTGGGATGGAGTCGGGTGCTCTATATCTATGTCGAGTGTTTCAATGATGAGTGATCTACTGTTAAATAAAACATATTTGGAATCAATTGAAATATTGGATGCATTTGTGGAGTTGATGCAAAGTAAAGGGCAATCAAAAGGTGATGAGGAAGTTTTAGATGATGCGGTTGCATTCGCTGGAGTTTCTAAATTCCCAGCCCGTATTAAATGCGCACTTCTTGGTTGGATGGCCTTTAAAGATGCTTCATCGCAATTGATGGCTTAGGATGCACTCATGACCGCAAGTATTGATGACATCACAGAGGCTATGAAGGATGTAATTGATCCTGAATTAGGTATCAACGTTGTTGATCTTGGATTGGTTTATGACATGCGAGTTGATGAAAACAATATTGCCACATTGGATATGACTTTAACTTCAGCTGCTTGTCCGTTGCAAGATGTTATAGAGGATCAAACCAAACAAGTTTTGGCTGACCTAACCTCTGATGTAAAGATTAATTGGGTTTGGTTGCCACCTTGGGGACCAAATAAAATTAGTGATGATGGTCGAGAGCAACTTCGTTCTATCGGTTTCACTGTTTAATCTGAAATAGGTCTGCTGTGTCAATGCATGCAACCTGGATGTCTTTTCGTTCCTTAACCGCAGATCAATCGGTAAAGAATCAGAAATTAAAAGCCGGCACATTAGGTCGTATCATCTCTTTTGCTAAACCGTACAAAATTTCACTAATTTTCTTCTTGATAACAGTTGTAATTGATGCATTTTTAGTTGTTGCTACCCCTTTACTTCTTCGCCAATTAATTGATGAAGGTGTAATCCCTGGCAATGGGGAGCTAGTTACCAAATTGGCTTTTGCAGTTGGGCTAATTGCACTAGCTGATGCGGCTTTCAACATGATTGGTAGATTGTTTTCAGCCCGTATTGGAGAAGGACTTATTTATGATCTTCGTAAGTTAATTTTTGCTCATGTGCAACGACAATCCATCGCTTTTTTTACTAGGACGCAAACTGGAGCATTAATTTCCAGATTGAATTCAGATGTGATTGGAGCACAACAAGCATTTACCGCAACCTTATCGGGAGTCATTAGCAACGTCTTAAGTTTGATTCTGGTGACGGCTGCGATGCTGACTTTAAGTTGGCAAATTACTGTCATATCACTGTGTTTATTGCCATTGTTTTTATATCCGACAAAATGGGTTGGTCGTCGTTTACAAGATTACACACGGCAGTCATTTAATTTGAACGCGGAGATGTCCTCTACGATGACTGAGCGATTTAATGTTTCTGGAGCGCTGTTGGTGTCACTTTACGGTGATCCAAAGATTGAGAAGGAATCATTTGGCAGTAAAGCCAGGAGAGTCGCCGATATTGGAATTTCAATCGCGCTACTGAACAGAATTTTCTTCATAGCTTTAACATCAATTGCTGCAGTTGCAACAGCGGTTGCATATGGTGTTGGTGGCCATCTGGCAATTAATAAATCAATAACAGTTGGAACGCTATTAGCCATCACCGCTTTATTGGCGCGGTTGTATGGACCACTAACTGCTCTTTCCAATGTTCGAGTAGATGTAATGAGCGCGTTGGTTTCATTTGAAAGAGTTTTTGAAGTGCTGGATTTAGAGCCAATGGTGCAAGATGTAGCGCAACCAATTACATTGAAATCTTCCAAGCCAGATGTAGAGTTTAAAAATGTTTCCTTTGCTTATCCAAAAGCAGATGAAATATCACTTGCATCGCTCGAGATGGTGGCAAAGGCTGAGTTGGTAGATAGCGGCGTGGTTTTAAAGGGAATTAATTTTGTTGCAAAATCTGGAACTCTAACTGGCATCGTCGGCCCCTCTGGCGCTGGCAAAAGTACGATCAGCGGATTAATTCCACGTTTATATGATGTAACTGATGGAGCGATTCTCATTGATGGTCAAGATATTCGGAATATCTCAATCTCTTCCTTGCGCGAAAATATTGGTGTTGTAACTCAAGATGCTCATATGTTTCACGATTCAATTTTAAATAATCTTAAGTATGCAAATCATGATGCAACCCTTAGCGAAATAGAAGATGCTTGTAGATCCGCACAGATTTGGGAGATGATTTCTGCCTTACCGAATGGATTAGAAACCATAGTTGGCGAACGAGGGCATCGATTATCGGGGGGTGAGAAACAACGATTAGCTATTGCTCGGTTATTGCTTAAAAAACCAAGTGTGGTTATTTTAGATGAAGCCACCGCACATTTGGATTCAGAAAATGAATCTTTAGTTCAAGCTGCACTTAAAGTTGCACTTGCCGGCAGAACAAGCATTGTTATCGCTCATCGCTTATCTACTATTGCACATGCAGATCAGATTCTGGTTATTGAAAATGGCGCGATCGTGGAAAAAGGTCAACACGAAGAGTTAATTGCCAAAAAAGGGTTGTATTTTGATTTATATCAGAAACAAAATATCCAATCGGATTTAATCTAATTCTTTAATATCGCTGGTATAAATAGTTTTAGATTTAATAGTTTCTCGCCCGGCATTTGCTGCAATAACCGCGATGTATGGAAGTGTAACTGCGCCAAATAAAGCCACCCATCGCCAAGGATTTGGTAGAAGTACGGCAGCGATAAAACAAACGGTTCGGATCATCATTGAAATAAAATATCGTCTTTGTCGTGCAGATTGATCCTTCGATAAACCAACGCCAACTGAAGTAACAGATTGAACTGGCTTGGTTTTTTTCCTCATAAAATAAGAGTAAAGGTTATTTGTTACGTTAGCGAGTTCAAATGAAAATGGCCCACCCTAAGGTGAGCCATTTCATTAACTTTTACTTAGTTGCGGTTAGTACCACGAGATTTAGCGATACGGCTAAGTATTTGGTATCCAATTACCGCCATAACGGTGGCGTTGATGATTCCGCTGAATGTGAAATCACCGCGGGTCCATGCCATGTCTGAAATACCAATGATTAGAGAGGATGCGGCGATGTAAAGATTGGTTGGGTCAGCAAAATTAACTCGACCGTCAATCCAAATACGCGCTCCTAAAACTCCGATCATTCCAAAGAGTGCAACGGCTACGCCACCTTTAACACCAGATGGAGTTGCAGCAAGAACTGCACCAAACTTTGGGGATAACGCTAAAACAATTGCGCCAACACCTGCGAAAATGTAAGCAAGGGTTGAATAAACCCGACTAGCCGCCATAACGCCAATATTTTCAGCGTATGTTGTTGTTCCAGAACCGCCACCTAAACCTGCAAGGGTGGTTGCTGCTCCATCGGCAATTAATGCGTTACCAATTTGATCATCGAGATTTTTGCCAGTCATTGCTGCTACAGCTTTTACGTGACCAACATTTTCTGCGATTAAAACCAGCACAACAGGAAGGAAGAGAACAATTGCGCTGCTGCTGAAGGAAGGTGATGAGAACTCAGGAAGGCCAAACCAATCTGCGTTTTTTACTCCATCAAAATTCACATCGCCAGATATTGCGGCGTATGCGTAGCCAATGACAAGACCGCCAAAGATACTGATTCGACCAAAGAAACCACGGAAGAATGCTCCGATTAATCCAATTGATAGGAGTGTGATCAAGCCAAGTCGTTGACCAGCCATGAAATCATTTTTGGCTGCTCCGGCAAGGTTTAATCCAATAACCATAACAATGGTTCCAGTTACAACTGGTGGCATCAAAGTTTCTATCCAACCAGTGCCAGCGGCCTTTGCAACAAATCCAACAATTGCTAGAAGAACACCGGTCGCAACGATTCCACCAAGAGCAGCAGCTATGCCACCTTCAGTTTTTGCAGCGGCGACTGGGGCTAGGAAAGCAAAGGAAGATCCCAGATAACTTGGTAATTTATTTTGTGTTAAAAGAATAAATAAAAGTGTGCCTACGCCTGAGAAAAATAGGGTAGTTGTTGGTGGGAAGCCAGTGATAATTGGAACTAAGAAAGTTGCACCAAACATGGCAGCAATATGTTGTACGCCCATACCGATAGTTCTTGGCCAGGTCAGTCGCTCATCAGTTGAAACAACCTCTCCGGGAGCAATGGTTTTTCCATTGCCATGAAGTTTCCAGCTAAGCATTTATTCTCCTTCTTTTAGGTCTACCCGATTTATTAGGCAGGCATTAAAAAAATAGAGTAGAACTAAGTTGCGCTGATACCGGTAGGTAATGGGATAAGTCGGGGGTGTTTTTCAGATATTTTGAGCGTATAGCCGGATTTCTCGCTTAAGCCCATCGCGGGTAGACTCACCTCATCAAGTGGATGCTTTCGCTCCCACCTTTCTCGCTTCGGCGAACTGGTTGCTTAATTTAATTAAGCGCGGCTGTTTTCACTTGTGCAGTTAATGCAGAAAACCAGATGTTAAAGGTCAAGTTGAACGGCTAAGGAGAAATTATCAGCACAGAACCACGTATCAATGATCGAATTCGCGTTCCTGAAGTTCGGTTGATTGGCTGGGATGGTGAACAAATTGGCGTAACCGCAATTGATGCGGCGCTAAAGATGGCAGATGAGATCGGCTTAGATCTTGTTGAAATCTCACCAGATGCTAATCCACCGGTTTGCAAGATTATGGATTTCGGAAAATACAAGTACGAAATTGCGCAAAAAGCTCGGGAAGCTCGTCAAAATCAAACTCACATTATTGTGAAGGAGATGCGACTTCGACCAAAGATTGAACCTCATGATTACGAGACAAAACGCAATCACATTGAGAAGTTCTTAAATGGTGGCGACAAGGTGAAGGTAACAATTCAATTCCGTGGACGCGAACAATCTCGACCTGAGATGGGTTATCGATTACTGCAAAAGCTTGCTGAAGAGTTAGCTGAAATATCAGTTGTTGAGTTTGCGCCAAAGCAAGAAGGGCGCAATATGACAATGGTATTAGGACCAGCAAAGAAGAGTGGCTCTAGCAAGAAAACAGCTCCAAAGGGTGCGAGCAGTAACGAGTAGTTTTTAACTGAACAAGGAGGATGTAATAAATGCCAAAGATGAAAACTCATAGTGGTGCGAAAAAGCGTTTTCGTGTCACCGGATCTGGAAAAATCATGCACGAGCGTGCAGGTAAGCGACACTTACTAGAGCGCAAGTCATCACGTTTAACTCGTCGTTTAAGTGGCGATGTAGAAGCAAAAGCACCAAACACATTTTCAGCAAAGCGCATGCTTGGTTTGAAGTAAGGGAGAGAATAAATGGCAAGAGTAAAACGTGGTGTACATGCGGCTAAAAAGCGCCGTACAACTTTAGAGCGTGCTGCTGGATATCGTGGACAACGTTCCAGATTATTTAGCAAGGCAAAAGAGCAGGTAACTCACTCTTTAGTTTATGCATTTAATGACCGTAAGGATAAGAAAGGTGATTTCCGATCACTTTGGATTCAACGAATTAATGCAGCTGCTCGTGAAAATGGGATGACTTACAACCGTTTGATTCAAGGTTTGAAAACGGCGGGGATCGAAGTTGATCGTCGAGTTCTTTCAGAGCTTGCAACAAATGATCCTGCAGCATTTGCTAAGTTAGTAGAGATTGCGCGTAAAAACGTAGTTACTGCTTAAGTTTTAGTAATTTCTATGGAGAAGATTTCAAGCCTTCACTCACCACACATTGGTCGAGTGAAGGCTCTTCTTGGTCCTAGAGGCAAAAAAAATCGAGAGTTAGAAAACACCTTCGTTGTAGAAGGTTTGCAGGCGGTTAGAGAAGCATTAAACCCAAAGATGGGTGAAGGACTGAAGTTGCGTCAACTGTTCTTAACAGATGATGGTCTTAAGAAATTAGAATCAGAGATGGATCTGGCCGGGATTTCAAATATTGAAATCTTTGAAGTTACCGATCAAGTTATGAATGAGATGGCTGATTCGCAATCTCCACAAGGAATTTTGGCTTTGTGTTCCACCAAATCTTTAAAAGTAGATGATCTTTGGCAGCTACGCCCAACCAAAATTGCATTTTTTTGGCAAATTCAAGATCCCGGGAATGCTGGCACTGTTATTAGAACAGCTGATGCCTGCGGCTTTGATGCCGTTGTATTTTCTGATAACTCTGTAGATATTTTTAATCCTAAAACCGTCCGAGCTACCGTTGGTTCGTTATGGCATATCCCGGTAATTAGTGATGTTGACATCAACGAATTCATCTCAAAATCAATTGAAAATAAATTTAATTTATATGGTTTGTCGGCCGATGGCCAGATTAACCTTGATCGAAATTTCAACGGAGTGAAGAGTGATCCGGCAATATGGATTTTTGGAAATGAGGCGAGAGGCCTGCCGGTATTGCCACCTGAGGTTAAAACTGTAAGTATTCCAATGAAAGGTCATGCGGAGTCATTAAATGTGGCCAGCGCCGCCGCAATTGTCATGCATTTAATAGGTATGAATTAGTAGGCTTGCGCATTATGTCATCTGGATCAGCTTTGGATTTAACGCAGATAAAGCAGAGTGAAGAATCGGCAATTTCGGCCATTAACTCTGCGAAAAATCTAGATGAATTAAAACAAATCAAGATTGATTTTATTGGCGATAAATCACCACTTGCCAAAGCAAACCAAGCATTGGGTTCGCTATCTCCTGAAGATAGAGCACAGTTTGGAAAATTAATCGGCAGCGCAAGAGCAACCGTCAATCAAAGCTTTGCTGCAAAAACAGCTGAGCTAGAAGTGGCGAGAGATCAGAATGTTTTAGTAACGGAGAAAGTTGATGTCACTCTTCCC
>WLQA01000002.1 GCA_009698515.1 Actinomycetota bacterium | reverse complement strand
GCAATAAGTGGGTTTGCTCTATTAACTTCTCGTGTAGTGATTGCGGAGCTGGCTCATTGCAGGAGCGAGTTAGCAGATTGCGCATTAATACAAGAGCTTGGTTTTCAATTTCCATCTCAGTTTTACATGGTGGACACTCACCAAAGTGAACTTCAATCATCTCTAGTTGATGATTATCTGGAATTTCATGATCGATATACAAAACAATAAAAGGTTTCACCTCGATACAAGGTAGGTTGTGATGATTTCCGCAACTCATGAGTTGTCACCTCCATCCTTAACTTTGGTACCAAAGCCGCGCTCTTTTGCATATACCGCTAAAGATTCTCTTAATAATTTACGACCACGATGTAATCGAGACATCACCGTTCCAGTTGGGACACCCATAATTTCGGCGATCTCTTTGTAAGCAAAACCTTCCACATCAGATAAGTAAACCGCCATCCGAAACTCCTCCGGCATAGCAGCAAGTGCATCTTTCACATCTTTGTCTGCGATATTTTCTAAAACTTCATCCTCTGCAGATTTTCCTAAATTACTTGTATGTGAAGATGCATCTGCAATCTGCCAATCTTCAAGTTCGCTGCCAGAAATAAGTGGTCGACGTTGATCTTTCCGATAATTATTTATAAATGTAGTTGTCAGAATTCGATATAACCAAGCCTTTAAATTTGTGCCTGGTTCAAATTGATGAAAACTAGTAAATGCTTTTGCGTAAGTATCTTGCACCAAATCCTGCGCATCATGAGAGTTTTTTGTATAGCGAAGAGCAGCGCTATATAGCTGTGATGTAAAAGCCAACGCATCATTTTCAAATCGAGCAGTGCGTTGTGCTAAAGATTCTTTGTCGCGATCTACTACCGCAGGCAAATTATCTTCACTCATATTTTTACTAATTTGGTTACTCATCTGCGCCAAGGCTACCTCCAATACCTTTGCACGATTAACTAGCGGCAAAGTGCGGGTCATAAAACTCTCAACAAAAATTCAGGTCAGAATATTCCCCACCGCTAGATCTAACGGGAAAAACAGCTTTAGAAAAGAGTTTGTGGCTCCCCTAACTCGATCGGTTGAATTAACTCGGGGCCATTATTTCGGGTGGCGTTGACCTTTGTAGAAACTGGATCTGCGATTAAACCTGCAGCTTCATTATTAAATTGCAGTAACGCTTTTATTTCGTCAACATCATTTTCTTGATTATCCAACCAATGATCCCAGCGATCTTGTGGCAAAAATGTTGGCATACGGTGATGAATTTTTTCTAAAATATCAACAGCCGGTCTGGTAATTAATGCTGCACTTTGTTTTGCCACACCATTCTCATCACGCCATGTTGAGTAAATTCCAGCAAAGGCTAATGTTTTATTATTTTTATTGTGAATATAAAATGGTTGTTTACTTGGATACTTGCCTAACTCTGTTGCCCATTCGTAATATCCAGTAGCTGGAATTAAACAACGATGATATTTAAAAGCATTTTTAAAGGTTGGCTTACTATCAACTGTTTCAGTTCGTGCATTAATTGCCGAGCTCTGTGACTTAATCGCTTCATCACTTGTTTTACTCCAAGGGGCAATTAATCCCCAAGATAAATTAACCAACTCGCGCTTTTCCTCTTGGTTGTTGCGAATAATATAAATCTCTTTTGTTGGTGAGATGTTCCAATCAGCGGGTAATACTTTGCCGGTATGGCCGGCAGAAATTTCAAACTCCTCGATTAATTCCTCAGGTAGCTTTGAAATCGCATATCGCCCGCACACAAGATCAAGATTACACATAAATTTATTTGTGATCTTCCATGCTGCCAACGTAAATACAGAGTCCGCTAAATATGAGAAACCGATGTAATGGTTACAGGTAGAATAAGCGCAATGACAAATTGGCCAGCACCAACAATCGATGCTTCTAATCGGGCTGTCGCAATAGATTCAACAATCACAATTCCAGGATCAAAATCTGTAACCAATCGCGCCTTAATTTTGGCCGCCATCTCACAAACCCCATCTAGATTGCGAAAGCCACTTTCATCTCGTGATACCGATTTAATGGTGAAAGGTCTGCGCTCACTTGGCTGCCAAATTGATGAAGTAAAAACAGATGAAGGTTTCGATTATTTAATTACACCAAATAAATTAGTAGGACCAACCCAAATTGATGTTGGTAACGCCGGTACCGTGATGCGCTTTTTGCCACCCATTGCCGCACTTGCAAATGGATTGATTCATTTTGATGGCGATGCACGTTCCCATGAGCGACCACTTGGACCTGTTATTTCAGCTCTTGAACAATTAGGAATCAGTATCGAACATGGAAATAAGTATCGCCTGCCACTAACAATAAATGGTTCTGGAAAAATTGCTGGTGGTGAGATTGAGGTGGATGCCAGCGCATCTAGCCAATTTGTTTCGGCATTACTTTTACTCGGCCCAGCAACTGAAAATGGAATTACAGTTAAACATATTGGAAGCACTTTGCCATCACAACCACATATAGATATGACTGTGCAAATGCTTCGTCAATTTGGTGCAACTGTTGAAGTAGTTGGAAACTCAACTTGGATTGTTTTACCAAGCAAATTAACTGGTCAAGATTTAACAATTGAACCTGATCTTTCAAATGCAGCGCCATTTATGGCCGCGGCGATGATTACCGGTGGCAGAGTTGTAATTAAAGATTGGCCGAAAGTTACTACTCAACCAGGTGATCAGCTACGTAAAATTTTTAGCGATATGGGTGCGCAAATCTCTTTTGTTGAAGATGGCCTAGCGGTGCAAGGTAAATCTTCAGTTAGCGGCGATAACAATGCTGCTGGCCTAACCGGCTTAACCGGTTTAACTGGTTTAACTGGAATAGATGTTGACCTCCACGATGTTGGTGAGTTAACACCTTCAATTGCAGCTGTTGCAGCTCTTGCTAGTACTCCCTCGGCACTTAGAAATATTGAACATTTGCGCTTGCATGAAACAGATCGATTAAGTGCGCTAGCTAATGAGATTAATAAATTGGGCGGAGATGTCACACAAACTGCAAGTGATTTAATGATTAATCCAAAGCCATTAAAGCTTTCTGCCGCAACACCAACTGATCACTACTTATTTAACACCTACGAAGACCATCGAATGGCAACGGCAGGAGCAATTATTGGCTTAGTAGTTCCTGGAGTAATTGTTGAAAATATTGAAACAACCAAAAAAACTTTGCCGGATTTTCCCGGACTTTGGCGCCAAATGCTAGGTAATTAATTAATAATTATGAGTAAACGCTATCGCGATGAGGATGATGTTCGAGTAAATAACTCAAGACAATTTGGTGCCAGCAATAAAGCCAGACCGCGGACTAAAGATCGACCAGATTACTCAGCTGCGCAAACCGGGCGAATAATTGAGGTAGATCGTGGTCGCGTTAAATGTTTAATTACCGGATCGCAATCTTTAAGCCAAAGTGGTGAACCATTAGTTGTAAATGCCATGAAAGCCCGAGAGTTAGGTAAGAAATCAGTTGTAGTTGGTGATCTAGTTTCAGTAGTTGGCGATTTAAGTGGTACCGAGGGAACTCTTGCTCGAGTGGTAACGGTTCTAGATCGTAAGAATTCATTAACTCGCACAATTGATGATCATGTAAATGATGAACGCGTAATTGTGGCAAATGTTGATCAAATGGGAATTGTGATTGCTTCCGCTAACCCAGAGCCAAGAGAAGGATTTGTTGATCGCGCTCTAGTTGTGGCTTTTGATCAAGGAATTAAACCAATAATTATTATGACAAAACAGGATTTAGCAGATGGCACCGATTTTCTAAGTACATACAAGGATTTGGAAATTACCCTATTTAAAATTGATAAATCCTCTGACTTAACCCAACTTTCCAAAACTTTGGCAGATAAAACAACGGTCTTGTTAGGTCATTCCGGAGTTGGCAAATCAACTTTGGTTAATAAATTACTTGGTAATGAACGACGTGCAACTGGTGATGTAAATGATGTTACGGGAAGAGGTCGACATACATCTTCAAGTGCCATCGCACTTGCACTTCCACACTCTGGATGGATTATTGATACTCCCGGTGTTAGATCATTTGGAGTTGCACATGTTGAACCAACCAGAGTGATTTCAGCTTTTGCTGAATTTAGTGAAGCAGTCCAACACTGCCCAAAAAATTGCTCTCACAATGAGGAGAGTTGTGCGTTAAATAATTGGCCAGATCTGAGCCCACAAAATTTAGCGAGATTGGCTAGTTTGCGAAGAGTTCTTTCCACTAAGCAGTAGAAAAACAGTAGAAAAACAGTAAAGGCACAGTAAGGAAACAGTAAAGGAACCGGAATTAGTACAGCGTAATTCGTATCAAGTAATTCCCAATTTCAAACCAAGCCTTAACCTGATTATTGGAGTAATCTTGAGTTACCGTGAATACAACACAATTAACCCAGTTTCTGCCAAAAGATCAAAGTAAGGCTACAAAGCAAATAGATCTTTCAATTTCTGGCATGACTTGCTCATCCTGTGTTAACACCTTAGAAAAATCATTAAATAAATTACCTGGAGTTCGAGCAAGTGTTAATTTGGCAATGGAAAGTGCCCATGTAATTGCGCCAATTGAGATGACTGAATCTGAATTAATTGCTGCAGTAAAAGCAAGTGGTTATGAGGCTAAAGCCTTCCGTGGTGAAGGTGAATCATTTGAAAAATCAAACAAACTTGGAGTTAGATTATTTCTAACATTTATTCTTACTGCGCCCATTATTTTTCTGATGATTCTAGATTCCATAACTGGCAACTTAAAGATGCAGATTGATCAAAACTCTTTAATTTGGATTGATAATTTAAATAAGTTTTTAAGTAATCAAAACCTCAAATTATCTCTGGATTATCCAACCGCGCCAGCTTCGGCCTGGCTAACTATCGCACTTTCAATTCCAGTTGTTTTGTTTCTGGCTTGGCCAATTCATAGAGCGGCGATTAGAAATATAGCTCGCCCAACCATGGATACCTTGGTTTCTATTGGTTCGCTAACTGCACTTACTTGGAGTATTTACTCAACAGCGACATATTCAATACCTGATTCCATGATCCCAGGAATGGTTTCAACTGAAGCAATGGCTATGCCTGAATTACAAAATTATGCAGAGGTTTCAGCTTCGGTCATATTTTTTGTGATGCTTGGTCGATACCTAGAACATCGCGCTAAGCGCAAGGCGGGTTCTGCCCTTGCAGAGTTATTTAAATTATCTGCCGGTACCGTTGAAGTTCAACGAAATGGTGTAACTGAAGTAATAAATATTTCAGAGATAGAGATCGATGATTTATTTATTGTTAAACCAGGTGAGGCGATTGCAACAGATGGCGTAATTACATCTGGCATCAGCACCATAAACAACTCATTTCTAACTGGTGAATCTGTGCCAATTGATGTAACGATTGCTGATCTTGTTTACGCTGGTTCAATTAATAACAATGGCTCATTGGTTGTGCGGGCTACGCGAATCGGTGCTGATACTGAATTAGCGCGAATTACTCGGATGGTGCTGGCTGCACAAAGTGAGAAAGCCCCGGTTCAAAGAATGGCCGACCGCATAAGTTCAGTTTTTGTACCAACAGTATTACTTCTTTCGATCGGCACATTTCTTTCTTGGTATTTAACCGGCACAGAATTATCTAAATCAATCGCTACCGCAATTGCTGTCTTAATAATTGCTTGCCCATGCGCACTTGGTTTAGCCACCCCTATTGCTTTGATGGTTGCCGCCGGCAAAGGTGCCAAATTGGGTTTCATTATTCGCTCACCTCGCGCAATTGAGAAAGCAAAATCAATTACCGATGTGGTCTTTGATAAAACTGGAACTATTACAACTGGCAGTATGAAATTGCATGAGATGGTGGTTATCGAATCACCACTTGGTAAAGATTCATCAGCTATCTCAACTAAATCAATATTAGAGTTGGTCTTAAGTATTGAATCACTTGATTCACATCCAGTAGCAGCAGCGATTGCAGGTGAATTGCGCCGCCAAGGATTTAATCCATCTGAAATTTCAGAGTTTGAACATCGAACCGGACAAGGTGTTGCCGGAAGAACAAAAGATGGCAAAGCATTACTTGTTGGATCACCAATCTCAATTGCACGAAGTGCCACTGATTTTCATCCGCAATTAAAGGCGGCGATCGAAGTGGGCACCGCTCGAGGCAACTCAATTGCCGTGGTTGCAATAGATGGCGTTGCTTATGCGGTTTTTGAAGTTGGCGATTGGCTAAAGCCAGATGCGCAATTAGCTATTACTAAATTACATAATCAAAATCTAAATACTTGGTTAATTACTGGAGATTCTGCAACCGCCGCCATTGCTATGGGTGGCTCTGCCGGAATTCCAATTGATCATATATTTTCTGGCACAACCCCAGAAGAGAAAATTGAATTTGTTAAATCACTTCGCTTAAACACCGAAAGTTCAAAGGGTGAACATCGTGTGTTAATGATTGGCGATGGAATTAATGATGCCGCTGCGATTGCAGAAGCGGATTTAAGTATGGCAATGGGCACGGGTACTGATACTGCAATTGCCGCAGCTGATATAACTTTAATTCGACCATCTCTAAACACTGCAATTGATGCCTTAAATGTCGCCAAGCGCACAGTTCGAATTATCAAATCAAACTTGGCATGGGCCTTTGGTTATAACTTAATTTGTATTCCAATTGCAGCATCTGGGAATTTATCGCCGATGTATGCAGGTGGTGCGATGTCTTTATCTTCACTATTTGTAGTGATAAATAGCTTACGAATTTAAATCTGGTAGCGGGGACAGGATTTGAACCTATGACCTCTGGGTTATGAGCCCAGCGAGCTACCGAGCTGCTCCACCCCGCGTCGGTTCGGCAATCTTAAAGGAATAAGGATTTAAAGCAAAATCGAAAAAAATTTAAGAGTAAATCTCTTTAAATTTTAACGCTTAACTCTTTGATTCTTCTTTTTTTAGAGTTAAGTATTAACGATTTTGTGCTGAGTTCAACGCAGATATTGCAGCCTCTAATCTGGCACGTGCTTTATCCATCGCTGCACCATCTAATTTCTTTTGTGCTGCAATGTAATCCTTGTATGCAGATTGCAATGATGCAATTGCAGATTTAATTGCTTGGCTAGTAGTGCCGCTTGTAGAACCACCTGGTGTAGTTGTTGGAATATTATTTCCAGAACTTGTTCCTGAGTTTCCACCAAATACTTGATCAAGTGCACCCTTTAATGTGTCATCAAATCCAATTTGATCACCAAATGAAACCAATACCTTTTGCAGCAATGGATAAGCCGCAGTGTTTGCGGTCGCACGTACATAAACTGGTTGTACATAAAGTAAACCATTTCCAACTGGCAAGGTTAAAAGATTTGCCAGCACTACATCTGATCCACCCTGACGAAGCAATGACAAGGTTGTTGCTACCTCTGGTTTTGCTTCAAAGTTAGAGGCAACTTGTGAAGGTCCAGCAACGTTTGCAGATCTTGGAAGTTGAAGCACAGTAATTTTTCCGTAATCCGGACCATTATCTGAATTAACAACCGCTAATGCAGAGAGGTTTTCTCGGCCACCACGTGGAACAAATGGAGTTGAAAGTGAGAATGTTGGTTTGGTTTGTCCTGGTATTTGCATTGTTAGATAGACCGGCGGTTGATTGCCAGCATTAGCGCCAAAGGTTGATGGATCGCGAGGCACGCGCCAGAAATCTTGACCGCCGTAAAAAGCATCAGCAGAGGTCACGTGATAAGCGCTCAAGATATCGCGTTGCACGCGGAACATATCCTCTGGATAGCGAATATGTGAAAGTAATTCCTTAGAGATCTCACTCTTTGCTTTTACAGTTCCTGGAAAAGCTTTGCTCCATGTTGCAAGAACGGGATCACTTTCATCCCATTGATACATAGTAATTGTGCCGTCATAAGCATCTACCGTTGCTTTAACAGAGTTACGAATGTAATTAACGCTCTTATCTTCTAAGGATGCAACAGCGGCCGCACGAGAGGTGAGTGCGTCAGCAGTGTCAGCTAAATTAACTTTTCGAGAGTTTGGATATCCATTTGAGGTTGTGTAACCATCAAGAATCCAAACAATCTTGCCATCTACAACTGCAGGATATGGATCGCCATCAATTGTTAACCATGGTGCAACCTTTGCTACACGATCACGTGGATTGCGATCATACAAAATCTTTGAACTAGAGTTAATTAAATTAGATAATACGATTCGTTGTTCTTGATACTTAATTGCAAACAACAAGCGGGTAAATAGTGAGCCCATTGGCACACCACCCTTGCCGGTGTATGTGTAATTCTTTTGCCCATTAGCAGATTTATCATCTGGGTAATCCAGCTCTGCTGGTGCACTATCTGAAGTTCCGCCAACAATTGAGTAGTTAGACATATTCTCGCCAAAGTAAATTCTTGGTTGGAACTCTCCTAGGCCATTAGTTGGTGGAATATCACCAACGATAAAACTTGGCTTGCCATCAGCATCGCGAACATTTCCGTAAGCGGCAACCATTCCAAAACCATGTGTGTAAACCAAGTGATCATTAATCCAGTTTCGAGATGGATTTCCTTCAATATTTAATTCTCGAACTGCAACAACAACATCTCGCTCTTGTCCGTTAATTGTGTAACGATCAATATCTAATGAATCTGCAAAGGTGTAATAAGGCTTAATCTGTTGAAGTTGGCGATAAGTTGCAGAAAGAACATTTGGATCCATCAACCGAATGTTGGCAATTGTGGCAGCATCATTTGCTAATTGACCAGCAGAGGTTGTAACTGTTGCTTGGTAATCCTTGATTTCAACATTTTCAAGTCCATAAGCAGCGCGAGTGGCATCAATATTCTTTTGGATAAATGGAGCTTCCTTTGATGACTCACTTGGCTTAACTTGGAATTGTTGAATAGTGGCTGGATAAATACCAGCAATTAATACAGATGCAATAACCATCAGCGCAACACCTGCAGTTGGCAGCAACCATGATTTACGGATGATGTTGGCAAAGAATAAAAGTGCACAAACTACGGCGATCGCCGCCAAAATTGATTTCGCCGGCAAAACCGCATTTACATCGGTATAGGTAAGGCCGGTAATTAATTTGCCCTCTTTTAAAGTTAAGGCATAGCGGTCATACCAATAGGCAACCGCCTTTAACAAGACTAGAAAGCCAAGTAAGACTGAAAGTTGAACTCGGGCCGCAACTGTTGTGCGATCCTCTTTAACTTGTGTGCGAATTCCGCCATAAATGTAATGAACTGCCGCTGCAGCCAAAATAGTCAAAATAACAGTTGAAATTGCCCAACCAATTAATGATTGCCACATTGGTAATTTAAATGCGAAGAATGAGACATCTTTTCCAAATTGTGGATCGGTCACGCCAAAGGTTGTGGCATTCTTAAACAACAACCACTCTTGCCAAAGCTTTGAACCAGCAGTTCCAGCAAAGTAGAACAATGTGGCAAAAATTCCAATAGTTACAAATTTACGAATTGGCTCAAGTTGGGTGCGATAACGTTCAAGATTGTCCGCTTCAACTGTGACCGGTACATAGATTGGGCGCTTGCGAAATGCAAAGTAAACATTTGCGGTAACTACAAGAGCGGTTACAAAACCAAATCCAATAAATAAATAGATCTTGGTAAATAAAGTAGTCTGCCAAACATTTACAAAATCAACTGAGCGATACCAAAGTAAATCTGCATAAAAGCCACTTAGTGAAACTAGTAAAAGTGAAAGTAAGAATAAAACACCAATAGTTATTGATAGTGGACTAATTCTTCGTGGTGATCCAGGATTGCGACGGCCAAAATTGGCAAATGGGTTTCCACCATTTCCTAGTCCGTTACCAAATCCATTTCCAAAACCGTTGCCAAATGGATTATTACCGAAAGGTGAATTACCGCCTGCGCCAGAGTTACTCATAGGCAGATCCTAGCCAATATTGCAGGATGCTAAGTTCGCAGAATCTGGCGCTCTTAACACATCTAAGGCTTGCGAAAGTGTGGCAACCGGCACAACTTTTATGCCTTGTAAAAGTTCTGGGTGAGTAATGTCTGAACAATTATCTTGTGGTGCTAAAAATATTGATACACCAGCTTTCTTGGCACCAATTATTTTCTCAGTAATTCCACCAATAGGGCCGACCTTGCCAGTATCAGTAATAGTTCCAGTTCCGGCAATATTACGGCCACGAATTAAATCTTCACTTTGTAATTTTTCAATAATACCTAATGCAAAAATTAAACCGCCGCTCGGACCGCCAGTTTCATCTAACTTAATTTTTACGGTAATTGGATAGTTGTGTTTGGTTTCAATATTAACTCCAATAAAGGCACTGCCATCATCGCGGGCAGATAGCTTTATTGGTACCTCAATTGAATTATCGGCTGCATTATTTGTTACCGCTGCGCCTCTTAGAATCTTTACCTTTACTACCTTTCCTGGCGAAAGTGAATCTAAATAATCAGTTATCTGTGTTGCAGAAGTGAGCACTATTCCATCAATGCCAATTATTTGATCACCAGTTAACAATGCTTTAAATGCAAAACTTTTCTCATTAACAGAGTTAACAATTAACTTGGTATCGCCTTTATAGCCTAATAAAGAAAGGGCGGCGGATGTGGCATTAGCTTGTGACTCCTGCATATCAGCAGCGCCTTGTTGTGTGGATTGCTCTGCTGTTTCATTCTCAGGATAAATTTCAACTCTTGGCAGTACAGCCTGATCGGCAATTATCCAGCCATACAAAATATCAAAACCGGTTATGTAAGAGTCTGGATTAGTAACCATCACAGAAGTTACCGATAATTTTCCATTTACTGGAAAAGTTTTCGCGCCAGAGATGGATATTGCATTACCAAGAATATTTTGCGGAGTTCCTGGTGACATTAATACATATGGAGTTGGCAGGAAAAAAGCGAGTAACAAAATAAGTAGAAAGATTAATTGTGAAAATCTAGGGACTCTTACTTTAAATGGGGAAAGCTGGCGCAATTAACTATTTCTTATCTTTGAAGGTATTTTGAAATTTTTGGAATTTGCCCATGGATCGGTGGGTTTCTTTATCAAATTTAGATTGAAACTTTGATACCCAGACCACATAAACAATTGATGAGAAAACCGCCACAAGTGGAATTAGCCACCAAACTAATGCCGACAATGCTGGGGCCGATGAACTCATGAGAGTTATCCTATTGAGCGGGGAAGAAAAATGCTGGGATTGTTGTTATAGATGTACTGTGAACTTAATGGATATCGGAGTAAATAAATGAGTTTTGGATTTTTGCCAAACGAGGGGCAACCTGACTTTGAAGCGATGATGCGCCAATTCTCAGAGATGGGTCTGGATCCAAATGCGCTAATGGGTGCCAAAACTTTTTTTGAATCGGCGCAATCTGTAACAGCTGCTGGAAATCAAAATTTAATTACCATCGATGCACTTCGCGATATTGCCCGAAAAATTATCGCCGCAAAAGGTGAGCAACCAATTGGAACATCAGATCAAAAGAAAGTTTTAGATGCCTTAGAAATTGCTAACACCTGGCTGGATGCCGAGATTTTGTTTCCAGCCTCTTCAAGTAATTTGCAACCAGCCTGGTCTAAAAGAGATTGGCTTGATTCCTCTCTGCTTAGCTGGCAAGGCTTAATCGAGCCACTGGCGCTAGGTATGGCAGATGCGCTGGCAAATGTTATTAATGGTGCACAAGCAGGATTGCCAGTTGAATTATCTGGCTTAGAAAACCAATCGCCAGAGCAACAAAAAGCGATGAAAGAGATGTTGGCCAGATTGCTACGCAGCTTCATGGGCACATTAATAGCAACTCAATTAGGTCAAAGTATTGGCGCGATTGCCAACTCAATTACAGGTGCAAATGATGTAGCAATCCCACTTAGCGCTGGTGCGCACTTAATTCCACAAAATATTCAAGAGTGGTCACAAGGCTTAGGACTTCCAGAGGCAGAGGTTGAGATTTATTTAGCATTGCGCGAAGTAAGTGCATCACGTTTATTTGCTAATACACCTTGGTTAATGGGGTATATCGGCGATGTAATTACTACTTACGGCAAAGGTATATCTATTGATGTTGAAGCAATTCAACGTCAAGCAGAAGAGGCGATGTCCAGTGAAGATTTTGATATTAATAATCCACAATCATTAACAATTGCAATTGATAAAGGTCTATTCACGCCACAACAAACTCCAGCTCAAGAGTTGGCATTAACAAAACTAGAGATGGCGCTGGCCTTAATTGAAGGTTGGATTGATCATGTAATTTCGCAGGTTGCAGCAGATCGCATTCCATCCTTTAACGCTTTAATTGAAAACTCACGGCGCAGACGAGCAACTAACTCTCCGATGCAACAATTATTTGCAACATTGCTTGGCTTAGAAGTTTCTCCGAGAAAGATGAGAGAGGCCGCAACATTTTGGGGTGAGGTAAAAGTTTTGCGTGGTGCTGATGGACGCGATAAGTGTTGGGAGGATCCAGCATTTTTGCCAATGCCTAATGATTTAAAGGATGCAGCAGCTTTCTTAAGTAGCGTGACTGTTCCCGATGATCTATCTGGTTTGATTTAGAAACCATCTGGCCTAATTTAAAAACTATCTGGCCTAATTTAAAAAAGCGAACTCCCCGGGCGCACGATTTTGTATCTGCCTTCCCCTTGCAGATATAAAACGGTTATCCGAGGAGTTCGTGGTGGAAACCTATGTGAATAAAAGTTGAGAATCAACTTAATCTCGCGTTTTGGAAAGTGAATAATCTCAATAAATTTTAGATTCACCCGCCAAATCCCTTGCGCTACTTGCTAAGTAATTTAATAATCTGCGAAATCCACCCCGACATCTACCGTGGCGAGCGCTGACTGGTTTAACATTTACTTCATCTGTGGACAAAACTGTGGAGATCTCCGCAATTTAAGTGGATAAAGCGAGGCAGCGGTGGATAACTTTAATCAAGAGGATCTATTCGCAGATATCTTGCCGCCCATGCCACCTGCTAAGCCACGAAAAAATCGTAGTCGAGCCTTTCAACGATCCTCCTCAATTTCAAATCTGCCAGTTTTACCTCCTGGCTTGCCCGAGTATCGAGTTATTCGCAAAGAGCGCCGCAAACGAAGTATCTCCGCCTTTCGACAAGCCGGTGTTATTGAGATCCATATTCCAGCTCGGCTAAGTAAGCGCCAAGAGCTTGAGTTAATTCCGGAAATGATCGAGATGGTTTTAAAGCGCGAGGCAAAGGCGCGCAAGGGCGATGATCAACTATTAAAGATTTCACTAGAACTTCTAGCTAAGTACTTGCCTGATTTTTACGAACGTCCAACCAGCATTACTTGGCGGCAGATGAATGAACGGTGGGGCTCTTGCACCACAGTAGATGGCACCATTCGAATTTCAGAGCGCTTAATTACCGCACCTGATTACGTTTTAAATTACATCATCTTTCATGAGCTAATTCATTTGCGTGTTCATGCTCATGATAAAAACTTTTACGAGTACTTAGAAAGGTATACCGAACAATCTCGCGCCGAGGCATTTCTAGAAGGTTATGAGATTGGTAGCCAATCAGCAGATTTTGGAGCCACCGATGCCCAATCTGCAGGTGAAACCGTAGATTCATAGGTGATTTCCTCATTTATGCGGGATATTTAGGGTTTTATGCGTGGAAAACCCCGCATGAGCGTGCTGCGGCGGGTATGGTGGGCTCATTCGTACGCTCATACAGGAACTTCCTGTAGCTCCTGATCGTGCGGCAGATGGAGGATCAAAATGGCAGAAGAGTACAAAGGCGAGGCTTACTGCGTTAAGTGCAAAGAGAAGCGCTCTTTCGAAGGACAAGTTAAGGTCTCTGATTCTGGACGCCGTATGGCTCAAGGAATCTGTCCAGTATGCGGCACTAAGGTCAACCGCATTCTAGGTAAGGCATAAACAACTCCTTAAAGAGTAACTCTTAGATTTACCTCCTGAAGTTAAATTCAGGAAGCAGTAACTTCCAAGATGTAGAGCAGCGGCTCTGGTTTAAATACCAGGCCGCTGTTTCTTTTGATCCGATTAACTACTTGTTGATTGCAGCATCACCGATCGAGATTTAAATGCCCAATTAACCACAGATTTGCGCGCTGGCGATATTAGCTACCTTTAAATTGGGCAATCTGCGCAGATGAAAAATCAACCTGAGCAAAATCAACCTGAGCAACAGGTTCCCATACTGCGTCCTGGCACCTCACTTATCCAATTAGTAAATGGTGATTACTACGTAGGCAGCCCAAGAAAGGGATTTTGTTTTACAGAAATTCAACGCTATAGATTTTTGCAATCCTGCGATGGTAAGAAAACTCTTTCAGAGATCGCCCAATTAATTGGCTGCGAATCAAACTCTTTGATTGCATTTTTAGAATCAGCTATTTCAAATAATTATTTATTGTTACTTTCTGATCAAATTACTAGTGGTGAGAAGACTCGAAGAGATTGCGAAAGTAATTTCTATATCAGTCACCTAGATAGCCATAACTTTGCCACTGCCAGCGCGGTGCTATTTCGACAACGTGCTCAACATGAAATTCTTATTTTTGGAAGCAATCAATTTTCAGTTGCACTTTTTGCGATTTTACAAGCCGCCGGATTTAGTAAAAGTAGAATTATTGGCAGCTTCGGCTTTGATGCTACACAAATAATTGCGGAAGATCTCGCTGGCGGTGTTATTCAATCATCTGATATTGGATCCACACTTAATCAAATTAGCAAAAGAATTTCGCGCGAGCATCAATTAGTAAATACTGCTGGCAGTGAAATTTACGGAAAAAACCAGCCGGCATTAATTATTGCGATGCAACCTATCCCAGTTGATTACCAACAACGGTGGTTGAGTGAATCAACTCCTTACTTAGTAATTGGCCCAGTCATTGAAAATCAAGTTGATATTGGGCCAATTGTTTTACCAGGAGCTAGTACCTGCCTACGTTGTATTGATTTATCGGCCACCGCCAATGCATTAACGCCAGAGATTGCCACATTAAATTACTTAACCGCGCAGGAGCGAATACCGGCAGGTGTGCTCTCGATTTTAATTGGCTACACCCAATTATTTGTGGCTCAATTTTTAGATCCAGTTTTATCAGGAATCTCCCATCCCTTAATCTCTTCTGCGCTTCGAATAGATTTAGATAATCCATGTAAGCAGTCACACATTAAGTGGCAGCCAAATTCGATGTGCGGATGTGGCGCCGATCTTGGAGAATACGCAGGTGGCCAATTCAGATAACACAACCGAGATTCCAAAATCCGGAAAAGTTCGTGGTGCCAAATTAGCATCGCTGCCATTATCACTTGCTGGCCGGAGCGCAGTTGGATTTGGTCGACAATTAATTGGTCAATCTGGCTCATTAGTATTTCAAGAAATTCAAGAAAAAACTGCAGAACAAGTTTTTAAAGTTTTAGGTGAATTAAAAGGTGGGGCCATGAAGTTTGGCCAAGCACTTTCTGTTTTCGAAGCTGCATTGCCAGAAGAGATTGCTAAGCCATATCGCGAGACTTTAACTAAATTACAAGAGGCGGCGCCGCCACTTCCAACGCGAGTAGTTCATTCCGTACTTGCAAAAGAGTTAGGTGAAGATTGGCGAGATAATTTTTCGCAATTCACAGATAAACCGGCAGCCTCTGCATCAATTGGTCAGGTTCATAAAGCTAAATGGAAAGATGGCAGAGATGTTGCGGTAAAGATTCAATACCCAGGCGCAGCAGAAGCATTGATCTCTGACTTAAATCAGATTCAAAGATTTTCAAAGATCTTTCAATTATTTATGCCAGGGCTTGAAATGGGTCCAGTTCTAAATGAGTTACGGGCTCGCATCATGGAGGAGGTTGATTACCGCTATGAAGCGATGGCGCAAGAAACTTATGCCAAGGTTTATGAAAATGATCCAGATATTGCAATTCCAAAGGTTGTGTTAGCAGCGGATCGAGTTTTAGTTAGTGAGTGGTTGGAAGGAAAACCATTATCTAAAGTAATTGCAGAGGGCACTCAAGCCGAACGTAATAACGCTGGAATTAAGATAGCAAGATTTCACTTCACCTCGCCAGATCGCGCTGGTTTATTGCACGCAGATCCTCATCCAGGAAACTTTCGAATCCTGACAGATGGTCGCTTAGGTGTTCTTGATTTTGGTGCATGTAATCGTCTACCAAATGGTTTTCCAGAACCAATGAAGCGGTTATTAAAAAATGCGCTAGAAGGCGATGCCATTGCACTTTATGAAGGATTTAAAGAGGATGGCTTTGTCTTGGAAGATGTTGAAGTAGATCCAAATTTAGTTTTAGATTTCTTACTTCCACTAGTTGAACCACTACGCACTCCAACATTTAAATACTCACGTGAATGGTTACGTGATCAAAGTGCGCGTGTTGGTGATCCTCGAAATCCAACCGCTAAAATTGGATTCCAATTAAATCTGCCACCTGAATATGTGTTGATTCATCGCGTAACTTTGGGAACAACTGGAATTTTCTGTCAGCTCCGTGCTGAGGGCAACTTCAGGGATGAAGCACTTTCATGGTTCCCTGAAATTGCACCGAGCACTTACTCCTCTCCTTCAAAATAACTTAACTAGCAACCTTTACTGGCCGACCTGGCATTCGCTTTGCTTGAATTACTTGACCTTCATCAAATAATTCACCGCCCCAAACTCCACAAGGTTCAGCTCTAGATAACGCACCAGCTAAACACTTTGCTTTCATCGGACAGCTGCCACATAAAGTTTTTGCTTGCGCAATTACCTCTTTCTCCTCTGAGAAGAAGAGCTCTGGATCGGCAGAGTGGCAGGGAATTACTACGGACTGCATAATATTTTTTGTTCCAATTACCGCAGGATTATCAGTGCGCTTGTAATCCTTATAGGTAATTACCGGAGCCTCATCAAAAGCCCAGGTGACATCACCTAATCCAATTTTGGCGGTTGGGCCTTCTGCCCAGCCGGGTACAAGTAGTTCGCTAAAGAGAACGGTCATCGTTCTCACCTTTCCTTTCGGTTGATTGAATTTAAAATAAAAAAGGACCCTACGAATCTTTAGATTCGCGGGCCCCTCGGCTGCTGTCTCGGTTTAACCGATATAGCCACCAGGGGTGCGATCTGTTGTAAAGGTATAAAAACCCTTATTAGAGCGCTTATTAGTCCAATCTGAGCGATATGAGCGCGCAGTTGAATTAGTTGATGGGATCGTTGCTGAGATGGCAAGCCAATTTTGAGCAGCAGAAAGAACCGCACCGAATAGGTGTGGTTGATTAAGCGCTGCAGCGTTTACTGCATTGATTTTTGCCATGTGAGGAGGGTAGAGCATCAGATGTGATTGGCGCAACTTAATTAAATTGGCCAGAGCTAATTGATTAGATCAGCGAGGAAGGAGCTGGGCTTTCCCGCATAGGTAATTTGAATATTCTCCTTAGCCCGCGTAACTCCCACATAAAACAATCGCCGCTCCTCATTTAGATCATTGCTATTACTCATAGGTAACAAACCATCTGCTACGCCAATTAAAAATAATTGCTTCCACTCCAAACCTTTTGCAGAGTGCAAAGTTGCAAGTGTGACACCAGGAAGTACCGGCGGATTATTTTGTTCTGCGCGATCCTCTAGCTCTCGCAGAAATGTGCGCATGCTTGTACTCCTTGAATTATTTGAATTACTTGAATGACCTGAATCGCTAGCCGCAATATTCTCAATTAAATCTAGATCAGTTGAACCCTCTTTGATCTCCTTAGCTAATCTCAAAAATCCTTGCACATAATCTGCCTCACCAAATGGTCGCAGAACTGAAAGTAAATCTTCATACCAATCCCCACCTTCTGGTGGAAGTACAGATGCACTTCTAATTACTCTCATCGCATCTCGAACATCTACTCGATCAAAGAAGCGCTCACCTGATCTGACCTGGCTAGGAATCTTTGAATTATTCAGCGCAGATTTGATTTGATCTAGTTGCGCATTAGTTCTAGCTAAAATCGCAATATCTGAAGAATCCACACCGGAATTAATGTGCTTAGTAACCTGACTTACAACATAAGCAATTTCATCTCCAGTTGAATTAAAGCCATTAATCAATGGTTTATCGCCATGTGAATTTGCAGAGCTAAGTTCACTTCCATGATCACTTACTAAATTGGCACTTCGCAGAATTTGATTTGCGGTGTTGATAATCTCCGGCGTGGATCGATATCCAGTTGATAATCTAAAAGTCTGCGCATTGGGAAAGCGATTTTTAAAACTTAATAAGAAGTTTGAGGTTGCACCAGCAAAAGAGTAAATCGTTTGAGCAGCATCTCCCACTACACAAATCTCTTCTCGATTTCCTAGCCAAAGGTTTAACAATCGTTGTTGAAGTGGTGACACATCCTGATACTCATCAACAGTGAAGTAACGGTATTGATCGCGCACGCGCTCACGAACGCCACGATCCTCCTCCAACATGCCAACAGTAAGTAGTAAGACATCTTCAAAATCCAGTGTGCGCTCCTGACGCTTTAATGATTCATAAGCCTCATACACCTTGGCAATAATCTCTAGATTTTCAGCTTCACTTTTATTATTTGGCAATCTAATACTTCTACTTGCTGCAATCGCCTCTGCTTGATAATTATCTGGTGAAATTTCTAAAACCTTAGCCCACTCAATTTCACTGGCAATCTCTCGTAGTGATGCCGCTTGTGCCGGAATCGCAATCTCTGCACGTTCAATAGCTTGTGAAATAAATCCAGATTTTGTAGTTAACAAAGTTGGAAATTGACCACCAAATGAGTATGGCCAAAAGTAAAGTAATTGTTTTAAAGCCGCAGAGTGAAAAGTTCTTGCTGCAACATTTGGGACACCTAAATTCCTTAGCCGAGCGCGCATTTCACCAGCGGCGCGAGCGGTAAAGGTTAATGCTAAAACTTTTGTAGGATCGGTGACTCCAGAATTAATTGCATATGCAATTCGATTTGTAATTACTCTAGTTTTTCCAGTTCCAGCTCCGGCAATTACACAAACTGGCCCACGAATTGCAGTAACAACAGCTAATTGATCAGGATCTAAACCATTAAGTATTTGGCTATTGGCTATCGCCATGACTCACTGCCTTTTAATTCATTTTTTGCTTCATCGCCATACCAAGCATTAATCATCTGTCTGGCAACACTGATATCAAGTGGCAAAATTAAACTCTTATTTGCAATTGCTTCCTTCATGTCGGCGCGAGAGAACCAACGGATCTCTTCAATCTCATCACCATCTGGCCGGGCTGCATCTGGATTAGTTGTAATTGCTTCAAAGGCAATCATTAATGATGATGGGAACGGCCAAGGTTGAGATCCCAAGTAATTAATTGCTGTTAACTCAACACCTGCCTCTTCTGCTACTTCCCGCACAACACAATGCTCAAATGATTCCCCTGGTTCAACAAAGCCGGCAAAGGTAGAGAATCTATTTTTTGGCCAAACCTTTTGTCTGCCTAATAAAATTCGATCATTATTATCTTTTACCAGCACAATAATTGCGCTGTCGGTGCGGGGATAATGTTCACTTTCATCAATCAAACACTTTCTTACTGAGCCACCTGAAATCACAGAGGTCGCAGCTCCACATTGTGAACAACGCGGATGTTTCTTGTGCCAATTAGCTAATCCCTGTGCATGCACAGCTAATCCGATATCTCGTGGTGATAAGAAGGAGCCGATTTCACGTAAAGTTTTTAGTTGAATTTGTGAATCTTCAACAAAACTTTGATCGCGGACAAAAAAATGTTCAGTGGCGCCTGAAGCGGTTTTATTAATACCTAGAAAGTAATCACTTTGAGATTGGTAGGCACCCAACTCTTTACCTTTGATAATTTGCAACTGATCCCCATTTGCCAAAAACTTTTCATCACTAAATTGCAGCACATGGGCATCTGGCCAGGCATTGGTTAAATACTTTTCATCTAATCGAAGATGTGCCGCGCGATCGACTTCAGCCAATGACAATGGCAGATTGATGGCTTTGGGTGTCTTCACGAGCCGACCCTACTAGCCTGTCATCATGGTTGTCGTGCCCGCTCAAAAGTTGAGAATTGCCTCGTGGAATATCCTGCATGGTGAGCAAATTCCACCTGTTAGCAATTTATCGCCGACGCAATGGAAAAATAATTTAATTACTGGCACAAAACAAATTTCCCAAAATTTAAATTTAGATTTTATTGGAATACAAGAGGTTGATTACAATCAAAATAGATCTGGAAATCTTAATCAAACAAGGATTATTGCTGATGAATTTGGTTTTAGTAATTGGGTTTTCCTACCTACACTCTTTGGCACGCCAGGTGAGAGTTGGTTACCAGCATCTGGTAATGAAAATGAGTTAATAACAAACAAGAGTACTGATTTACCATCCTCACCAAGTTACGGAATAGGTTTTGCCACCAACCAAGAGATTAAACGCATTTACTTTAAACACTTAGGT
>WLQA01000019.1 GCA_009698515.1 Actinomycetota bacterium | reverse complement strand
GTGCTGGTTTCATTTAACTCATCAATAATAATTTCATTACAAAGATCAATACATTCATCACAGATATAAACACCAGGACCGGCAATTAATTTTTTTACTTGCTTTTGAGTTTTGCCGCAGAAGGAACACTTAAGCAGATCACTGCCTTCGCCAATCTTTGCTGTCACTTCGTTGATCTCCTGGTCTATTAAGGGGAGGAGATAAGAGTAGATCGGGCGGTCTTACAGAAGAGGTGAAAGTGTGGGTAAATCTGTTCGCTTATAGACGAATTGATTACTTGTGAGTGCCTTCGAACTCGCGCTTATCAGCGATCCAATCCATTAGCGCAAATAGAACTCCAGAAACAACGAAGGTTATGTGAATGATTACTCGCCAAACAGTACCTTCCGTAACTTCAGCTTTGCCGCTTAATTCGATGAAATCTTTTAACAATTCGATAACTGAAATCGCAACAAGTGAACCAATTAACTTGATCTTTAGGCCAGAGAAATCGATGGTGCCCATCCAGTGCGGGCGATCCTTTGAATCATGTGCAATATCAATGCGAGATACAAAGTTTTCATATCCAGCAAAGATTACGATCAAAATTAAGTTAGCTAGCAGTGTTAAATCAAGTAGTGCTAATAAATCTAGGGTGAATTTATGTGCATCAGAATCGGCGACATGTTCAACCATGTGACCGAATTCAAGAATAAAGCGAAAGATCAGAAGTATTAGCGCAGCAACTAAACCAACATAAAGTGGAACAAGTAACCAACGGGCGCGAAATAAAATACTTTCAATGCCGTGTGCTAATTTGCTCATAATTTACGCCTTTGCTTTTGCCTTACGAGATGCAAGTACTTGATCAATCAAACCGTATTCAACAGCTTCAGCTGATGTCAAGATCTTGTCGCGCTCGATATCTTTTGCAATATCTTCCTTTGATTTCTTAGAGTGCTTTGCCAGCATCTCTTCAAGTAATTCGCGCATACGTAAGATTTCTTTTGCTTGAATTTCAATATCAGAACCTTGTCCGCCACCTTCTGAATATGGTTGGTGAATCAAGATGCGTGCATGTTCTAGTGCGTAACGCTTTCCGGCTGCGCCACCTGCAAGCAAGATTGCAGCAGCAGATGCAGCTTGTCCTAAACAAATTGTCATTACATCAGGACGGACGAATTGCATGGTGTCATAAATTGCAGTTAGCGCAGTAAATGAGCCACCTGGTGAGTTGATGTACATCATGATGTCGCGATCTGGATCCATAGATTCCAGCGTTAACAACTGAGCCATAACATCATTTGCAACTGTGTCATCAATTGCTTGACCTAAGAAAATAATGCGCTCTTCAAATAACTTTGTGTATGGATCAAGGCGCTTGTAGCCGTAGCTGGTGCGCTCTTCAATTGTTGGCAGGATATAACGTGAAGTTATTTCATTTAACTTGTTCATGCTCATATTTTGATTCATCGTGATGTGCCGCCACTTCCTGAAACTTGTCCAGCAGATTTAACAACATGATCTACGAAGCCATACTTCTTTGCATCCTCTGCGGTAAACCAGCGATCGCGATCTGAATCCTCTTCAATGGTTTCAGCTTTTTGACCTGTGTGGAATGCGATTAATTCAGCCATCTTCTTTTTAGTAAATGACATTTGTTCTGCTTGAATTTTAATATCTGATGCAGTTCCACCAATTCCACCAGATGGTTGGTGCATCATGATGCGAGCATGTGGAAGTGCATAACGCTTTCCATCGGCGCCAGCACACAATAAGAATTGACCCATTGATGCAGCAAGACCCATTGCAACTGTTGCAACATCATTTTTGATGTATTGCATGGTGTCATAAATTGCCATACCAGCAGAGATCGATCCGCCTGGTGAATTAATGTAAAGGTAAATATCTTTTTCTGGATCTTCCGCAGCAAGCAACAACATCTGTGCACAAATTGCATTTGCCATTGAATCTTCTACAACAGAACCTAAGAAGATAATGCGCTCTTTTAGTAAGCGTTGGTAAACCTGGTCATCTAAGCCACCCATGCCTGATGCAGCATTGCGTGGTGCTGTAGTTAAATCCATTGTGCTCCTTTAAATATATGTATTGACCTTAACAATCTTTTGCGCAAAATGCTTCCGCAATTGAGCCTGTGACCTGTTCGCCGTAAGCGATTATTTAGCGTCAGTCTCGGTGGTCTCGGCTTCTTTTGGACGAAGTGCTTCCAAATCCACCTTCTTGCCAGATTGATCAACAACTTTAACTCGACCCAATACTCCGGCCAATGCTTTTGCACGAGCAACCTCTGCGACCATGGTTGTTACCTGGCCAGCTTCAGATACCTCTTTAATAAATTGATCAGGTGTCATGCCATAACGTTGTGAGGCACGCACTAAGTACTCTGTTAACTCAGTTTCATTTACTGAAACAGATTCTGCCTTCACAATTGAATCAAGAAGGAATTCGCGTTGAATAGTTTGGCTAACCTCTTCATTTACTTCAGCACGGTGCTTGTCATCCTCTAAGCGACCCTCTTTTTCTAGGTGCTCATTAACCTCAGCATCAATAATTTCCTTAGGAAGTGGAATCTCGATCATCTCTATTAATTTTGCAACTAATAGATCGCGGGCTTGTGCGCCTTGTTCCATTTCTTTCAAACGAGTCAAACGTGTTTTTAAATCCTCTTTTAACTCTGCAATTGTTTCAAACTCTGATGCCATCTTGGCAAATGCATCATCAACCGGAGGCAGATCGCGATGTTTAACCGCTTTCACAGTTACCTTTACATTTCCTTTTTCGCCATCAGCCATTCCAACTAATTGTGTTGAAAACTCTTTAGATTCATTTGCGCTAAGTCCAACTAATGCTTCATCCAAACCATCGATCATGCGAGCTGAACCAACTTCATATGAAATGTCGTTTGCAGTTCCACCTTCTAGCTCTTTGCCATCTGCGGTTGCAGCTAAATCAAGAGTTACGAAATCGCCACTTTCTACCTTCTTCTCAACTGTGCTTAATGTGCCAAAGCGAGCGCGAAGTGCATCGATCTGCTCTTCTAGATCTTTATCAGAAACGGCAACATCATCTACTTTAATTTCTAGTTGAGAGAAGTTAGGCAGCTTCAAATCTGGGCGCACATCTACCTCTACGGTAAATGAAAGGCTTTCATTATCTTTAAGCTCTTTTATATCAACAGTCGGACGGCCAATTACTAATACATCATTTTCTTTTGCAGCCTCTGAGTAAAAGGTTGGAAGTGCGGCATTAATTGCCTCATCTAAAACAGCTCCACGGCCAACGCGTTGATCAATCATTGCGGTTGGAACTTTGCCTTTACGAAAACCTGGAATGTTTATGCGCTGGCTTAATGTTTGATAAGCAGTTGCAATATGTGGCTTTAATTCATCAAAGGTTACATCGATTGAAAGCTTTACACGTGTTGGTGATAATTGTTCAACAGCGCTCTTCAATTGATTCTCCCTGTAATTGTTCTAGTAATTGATTTTAAATATTTTGGTCGGGGCGGAGGGATTCGAACCCACGATCTCCTGCTCCCAAAGCAGGCGCGCTAGCCACTACGCTACGCCCCGTCGGCGTAAGGCGGACAGTCTAAAGGGTAATTTTCCCTTCTACTAACCGAAGTAATAAGGTATGACCTTGCTACCGCTTAACAAGTAAACTTGTGGATGCAGTAGCAAATCACGCAACAAATTTGCGGGTGTAGCTCAATGGTAGAGTTCTAGCCTTCCAAGCTAGCTGTGCCGGTTCAATCCCGGTCACCCGCTCCATTTCTTTTAATTTATTGCTCCCACAAGTTGGATAAATGCTTTTCCAGACAATGCAATTGAGTTTCCAGATCCTTCGCCATCAGTTATAACTATTGAAAATTGTGCATTATTTGTAACTGAAATGGTTCCGCTAATTACAAATGAAAGTCTTGAATTGTATGCACCTGAAGTATGTGCTGCAGCGAATGCATAGCTATATTCATAATCAGGAACGGATGAACTATCCGAAGATTTAAGTTCTAAGCCAGCACGAAATTTTGTAAGGCCTGTCGCTCCAATTCCTTTAACAATAATTGTGTAGAAATATTTCTTCCCGGCTTCGAGCGAACCAAATACATTCGATTCGGAAGGTCCCGCGGGAGTATTCGTAGCCAAAGTCCAATTACTAATTGTTAAAGATTGAACATTAGAAGGCCCAACTGCACCAGCAGTTCCAGTTTCGCCTTTTGGTCCCGCAGGCCCAGCTCCTCCACCACCACTACCTGCTGGTCCTTGTGGACCAGTTGCACCTTGTGCACCTGTTGCACCTGTTGCACCTTGCGGACCAGCTGGCCCAGTAGCACCAGCCGGACCTGGCGCACCAATACTTGCTGAAGATGAACCTGCTGTTCCATTTTTTCCATCAACTCCTGATGGACCAATTGGTCCTGCTGGACCTTTTAATGAAACAGGAATTGGCCACTTACTATTTATTTTTGGCCCGTAGAAATTAAGAGATTTTGTATCAATATAAAAGTCACCATCTATTCCAACCTTTGTAGATGGCACACCACTTCCACTTAAAACTGTATTTGCAATAGAGCCATTAGTTCTGCCGGCTGCATATGTGTTTGTTGAATTAATTGATGTAATTAATAATGCAATTACTAGTGATTTAATTACTTTGGCTTTTGTTTGGGCCATGATCGATTTTCCATCTCCTCAAATGTGAGGATTCTTGACCTGGCCAGATTGGTCAGGTGCAATTTATGGTGCGCCTGATTACTCTGCGTGATCAAGAGAGTTCACACCCTTTTCTAAGCAAAAAGCCTCTCTCTGCGTGGGCCAGCACTCCTAGAATTTAGCCAGAGCAAAAAACTCTAACCTGCCACTCAGGTGCATTGGATTATCGGCTCAGCAAGAGCCTGTTATCTACTCACATCAAGTGCGAAGGCACATGAGAGACAAATAAAGAGATGTAAGAAACGGGGACAGAATGAGAAAGAAAGTTATCGCAGGTGTTGCAGCAGCAGCTATTGCACTTTCAGTTGGTGCAGCTTCAGTTGCATCAGCGCATGGTGGAATGGGCGGAAAAGGTGGCGCAGGTTTGTCATCACTTCTATCTGATCTTGTAACAAAGGGAACAATCACTCAATCTCAAGCAGATGCGATTGTTAAAGCTCAAACTGATGCAAAAGCATTAGCCGAAGCAAACCGTCCAACTGAAGCAGAGATGCAAGCACATCGCACAGCTGAAATTGCAGTTGTTACTTCAACACTTGGAATTACTGAAGCAACACTAAAAAGCCGTGTGCAAGCTGGCGAATCTCTAGCAACTATTGCTGGATCAAAGAAAGATGCATTGATCACCGCACTTGTTGCATTTGAAACAAAGGAAATTGATGCTCGTGTAACTGCAGGAAAGTTAACTGCTGCACAAGCAAGCGCTGCTAAAGCAAACTTAACTGCGATGGTTACTGACAAGGTAAACAGCGTTAAGGGCTTTGGTAAAAAAGGTCATGGTAAAGGCCCTAAAGGTGAAGCTGGAATGGGTGGTGGATTAGTAGTTCCTGGGACAGGTACAACTAGCACTGCAAAGTATTCCGGTGGCCTAACAATTAAGGCATAACAACTTCATAAGTACCTTTCCAACCTAGACACTTTCGGCCTTGCTCATGAAAATGAGCGGGCCGTTTGTGTTTTCTGCCAAACTACAAACATGAAAATTCATATTGGTAGCGATCATGCAGGACTTGAATTTAAAGCAAAGATTATTGAGCATCTAAAAAAAGCTGGCCATGATGTTACTGATCACGGACCACACCAATATGACGCACTAGATGATTACCCGGTTTTTTGTATTCCTGCTGCCGAGGCAACTGCAAAAGATCCTTCATCATTTGGAATTGTTTTAGGTGGCTCTGGCAACGGTGAACAGATGGCAGCAAATAAAGTTAAAGGTGTTCGTGCTGCTTTAGTTTGGTCGGTTGAAACTGCAAAGCTGGCCCGTGAGCACAACAACGCAAATGTAATTTCAATTGGCGGACGGATGCATGATGAAGCATTTTGCCTGCAATTAGTAGATACCTTTTTAGCAACACCATTTACTAATGATGAACGCCATGTGCGCAGGATTGGTCAGATAAGTAAGTATGAAACAAACGGAATTATTTAATCTTTTTATACTTTAAATCAGTTACCGCATGACCTTTCTTTAAGCCTTGTCCCTCAAACTTTGAAATTGGACGCCAATCCGGGCGGGCTATTACTCCCCCGTTAAATCTTTTGTTGTCATCAAATCTAACTTTGATCCAATCCGCATACGGCTGCCAATCCGTAGCAATATGAATATAGCCATCTGGTTTTAATTTGCTCGCGATTAACTCTACAAACTCTGGTTGCACAATTCTTCTTTTGTGTTGACGATTTTTTGGCCAAGGATCTGGAAAGTAAAGATGCACCGCATCTAGTGAATTATCTGGAATAAAGTTATTTAGCAGGTGGGTGGCATCTTCGCGAATTAATTTAATATTTTGTAGCTTCTTCTCAATAATTAAAAGTAGTAATGCACCCAAACCTGGGTTATGCATTTCAACTGCAACAAAGCCAGTATCTGGAAAATGTTCGGCAATTCCAGCAGTTGCCTCACCCATGCCAGAACCAATTTCTAGAATTACCTGCTTCTTATCTGGAAATAAATCATTAATTCTTAATTCACTTTCCACCTGCAAACTGAAGTTGCCCCATTGAGTTTGCATCGCCAATGCCTGCGCTCTAGTTAAGCGATTGCCTCTGAGGGCGTAACTACGAATGGATGGCCGTTCCATCTTGGCTTAACCTGCAATCTCTGATTGGATACCCGCTTACGCGTATTTAAGTTGCTTAATAATAAGGAGTAAATGTGCCAGGTTTAAATTCCACACGTGCTGAAGCCCGCGAGCGTTCTGCTCATATCCAAATGCATGGATATGACGTAACACTTGATGTCACAACTGGCGAAGAGAGCTTCTTATCTAAAACAGTTGCTAACTTCTCCTGTAACAAGCCTGGTTATGACACCTTCATTGATGCTGTTGGCAAGCGCGTTATCTCTGCAACATTAAATGGCCAACCAGTAGATACCGCTAATTACGATGGCGAAACAATTTACTTAAAGGGCTTAGCCGCTGAAAATGAATTAATAATTGAGGTTGAAGCACTTTACTCAAAGACTGGTGAAGGGCTACAGCGCTCTGTCGATCCAGTTGATAACGAGGTTTACCTTTACTCACAAGGTGAGACTGCTTTTATTCGCAAGATGTATCCATGCTTTGATCAACCAGATTTAAAGGCCACCTTTACATTAACTGCAATTGTTCCTTCTCATTGGGAGGTTGTTGCAAATAATCCTCTGAAGGAGAAGAAGGATTTAGGAAATAACAGAACACAATGGTCATTTACACCAACTCCAAGAATTTCAACATACATCACAGCTTTAATTGCTGGTCCTTACTACTCTGTTAAAGATACCTATGTTGGTAAGAAGACTGTGCCACTTGGAATTTACTGTCGTAAATCATTGGCTGAGCACTTAGATCCAGAGGATATTTTCTTAATTACAAAACAAGGCTTTGCCTACTTTGAAAAAGTATTTGGTTTGGAATACCCATTTGAAAAGTATGACCAAATCGCAGTTGTTGATTTCAACTGGGGTGCGATGGAAAATGCTGGCGCCGTTACATTCCTAGAGCGTTTACTTGTATTTCGTTCTAAAGTTACAGAGCGCATGTATAACGCACGTGCTAACACAATCCTGCACGAGATGGCCCACATGTGGTTTGGCAATATGGTCACCATGAAGTGGTGGGATGATCTTTGGCTTAATGAATCATTTGCTGAATGGTCATCTTATTTAGCAATGGTTGAGGGAACTAGATTTAAAAACTCTTGGACTGGCTTTAACCAAGAACGTAAGAACTGGGCATACCGCCAAGATCAACTCTCATCTACTCACCCAATTGTTTCTGATATGAAAGATATCGACACTGTTGCTGGAAACTTTGATGGTATTTCCTATGCAAAAGGTGCATCTGTTCTTCAACAATTAGTTGCACACGTTGGAAGAGATAACTTTATTTCTGGCTTGCAGAAGTACTTTGCTAAGCACGCCTTTAAAAACACAACACTAGATGATCTATTAAATGAGTTAACTGCAACAAGTGGCCGCGATCTAAAGCCTTGGGTTTCAACCTGGCTACAAACAGCTGGTGTAAATACCTTGCGCCCAATTCTTGAAATTGATGGGGATACTTATAAATCTGTTGCAGTTTCGCAAGAGGCACCAACCATGCCGGCAAACTCTGCAGAGCTTCGTCCGCACCGGATGGCAGTTGGTCTTTATGATCTAGTTGGAAACAAGATCGCACTTCGCAAATCAGTTGAATTAGATGTAGCAGGAGCTAAAACTGTTGTTTCTGAACTTGCTGGCGAAAAGGTTGCAGATCTATTGGTAATTAATGATCGCGATCTTTCATATGCAAAGGTGCGCTTTGATGATCGCTCTATTGCAACTTTAAAAGCTCATTTAGGAAAGATTGATGACTCCTTAACCCGCGCACTTTGCTGGTCTGCCGCCTGGGATATGTTGCGAGATGCTGAAATTAGCGCCGCAGACTTTATTGATATCGCACTTGCTGGCTTGCCAGGTGAAGATGACATTGCAACTGTCACCATCATTGCTAACCAATTAGTAACTGCAGTTGAAATTTACTCACATCCAACTAGGCGCGACTCTGCTCGCCTTAAAGTTGGTAATGCATATGAGGCAATGGTGCGCAGTGCAAAAGCCGGAAGTGATCACCAACTTCAATTTGCCCGCAACTTCACATCATTTGCATCCAGTGCTGAACACAATGATTTAATCCGTGAATTACTAGATGGCAAATTAACTGGTCTAAAAGTAGATGCTGATCTGCGTTGGACATTTGTTACCGCACTTGCCGAACGCGGCTTAATGGATAAGGCCGCACTTTCTGCTGAGTTATTAAAGGACAACACATTAACTGGCCAACTTGCCCACGCAACTTGTCTTGCTGCACTTCCAAATGCAGAAGCAAAGGCAGAAACTTGGAAATCTTTAACTACAGCTGAAATCTCAACCTCACTTCGTGAAGCACAGATTGCCGGATTCCAACGCGCACTTCATCGTCCATTACTTGCCGCATATGTTGATCCTTACTTTGATCTTCTTATGGATACTTGGGGCAAGAAGTCATATGAAGTTGCAAGTAAGTTTGCAACTGCGCTTTATCCAACCTTTATTACAACTCAAGAAACACTTGATAAAACTATTAAGTGGCTTGATACAACTGGCAAAGATGGCCAAGCAGGACTTCGCCGGTTAGTTTCAGAAGGTCGCGATGCACTAGATCGTGCACTTAAGGCACAAGCACGCGATAAGTAATTACTCAATATGAGTAAGGCTTGCCGCTTTCTTTGATTTACGATCTGCAGTTGTTGCAAGCACGATTACGGTGATTGCTAAAAATATTGCAATTGGTGCGCCAAAGAAATAAAGGGCGGTTTGCAGAGCTGTTAATCCTTCACCTGGCATTGATCCATCTTCCATCATGCGCTTGCTGCTCCCATCGCTTCGACACCAAACGGCTTTAAGTAAGGAATCCAACTTAGATCAGGTTTGCCTGTTCCTAAAATTCGCCAGGCAGCGCCAACTGGTTCACGTGGCACATTGCGCAAGCGCCATCCTAAATCTTTCAAAGTTTTATCAGCCTTTACATGATTACATTTGTGACAAGCTGAAACCACATTCTCCCAATTGTGTCCGCCACCGCGAGATCTTGGAATTACGTGATCAATTGATGTTGCAGTCACTCCACAATAAACACAGCGACCATTATCGCGAGCAAAGATTGCTCGACGCGAGAGAGGTACTGCATGGCGGTAAGGAATACGCACATATTTATTTAATTTAATAACTGCTGGCAGCGTAATTGAACCGCGTGCATAATTTAAAATGTTATTTGAATCCTCAACGGAAATGGCACGTTGATTTAAGACGAGGATCAATGCTCGTCTATCTGAAACGACACCTAGTGGCTCGTAGGTGGCGTTCAGTACCAAAGTTTGTGACACTGAAAGCTTCTCCTTTTGGGACAACGCGTGGCTCGCGCTGGTGGGTACATCTTGCCCGAGAAGGCAGAAAAAAACAGTATTTGTCTGCAAAATCTGCTTAACATTTAGGTTAAAGTTTTCTCATATTATGAAATTAAATGAGAATTTGCAGGGAGCCTACGACTGGTTTACCGGTGCGCCCCTAAACATCACCATCATCATCGCCCTTGCCCTAACCATTCAGATCTTGGGTGGTCGAGCAATAACACGTGCCATGCATCGAATTGCCGATGCCGATTTAATTCCTGGACCTAAGCGATCTGGTGCTCGTCAAAAAGAACGCGCTAAAACAACTGGCACCGTTTTACGTTCAACATTAAATGGCACCATCTGGTTAATCGCAATCTTTATGATCTTGTCCGAGTTTGGTTTAAATCTTGGTCCATTAATTGCATCGGCTGGTGTGATTGGTGTGGCACTTGGTTTGGGTGCACAAACATTAGTTCGCGATATTTTATCTGGCATCTTTATGCTGGTGGAAGATCAATATGGTGTTGGCGATCAGGTAAATGTTCTAGATGTGACTGGAATTGTGGAAACAGTTGGACTGCGCATTACAACAGTTCGCGATAATGAGGGAACGATTTGGTACTTACGTAATGGTGAAATTTTAAAGATTGGTAATAAATCTCAACCTAAGAATTAACCGGGTTGATTCACCATCGAATTAGCCGCTAGCTCTAGATAATTCCAAAGCTCAGCTTTTAAATCATCAGCAACTTCAAGTCCATTTACTGCATCCTTCATACAAAGCAGCCAGGCATCGCGCGCTGCTAAATCAATATGAAATTCGGCATGACGCATGCGAAGTCTTGGATGACCACGCTCT
>WLQA01000018.1 GCA_009698515.1 Actinomycetota bacterium | reverse complement strand
GGTGTTTGTTCAAATGCAATCTCACCAGAAGATGCCCGTGTGGTTTCAATCGATCACGGCTGCGGTGCGCACTCTGAAGCGTTAATTAAGGCTGAATAAACCCAATTCCTGGCTTTGCATCACTTCCTGGTGATGATGAGTTAGATACTTTAGATTTAAATCAATTATTTGAATTTGGTTTAGGAAGAGCTCGCGTACTTTCAATTGTTGGTCGCGATCAAGCAAGCAAGCGTTGGTATGAAGGCGATCGCGGACCAAATGCGCCAATTGCAAATGCTGCGCCAAAGCCATGTCACTCATGTGGATTTTTTATTCCAATTGCCGGATCACTACGCGGTGCGTTCGGAGTTTGTTCAAATGCAATTTCACCAGAGGACGCCCGAGTGGTTTCAATCGACCATGGCTGCGGTGCACACTCCGAAGCGTTGATTAAGGCTGAATAAACCCAATTCCTCGCTTTACAAATTTGGGTTAAACTATGGCCCTGACCACTTCCGAGTGGCTAGTACAGAAACTAAACGAGTATTTAAATGATGGGAGAAACCAATGCCTACTGGCCGCGTTAAATGGTTCAGCTTAGAAAAAGGTTTTGGCTTTATCTCTAATGATGAAGGCGAAGATGTTTATTTAGCAGCTGCGGCACTTCCTGAAGGTGTTACAACTGTTAAGCCAGGAACCAAACTTGAATTCAGTATTGCCGATGGTCGTCGTGGTCCACAAGCACTTTCAGTTTCAGTAATTGAAGCACCACCATCAATGGTTAATAACTCACGTGGAAATGCAGATGATCTTGCAGCAATTATTGAAGACTCAATCAAGATTTTAGATCGAGTTGGAAATCAACTACGCCAGGGACGTCATCCATCTACTGCTGAAGCAGAAAGATTAGGAAAAGTTCTTCGTGGTATCGCCAGCCAAATCGAAGGCGCCTAAAGCTTAATTAGAGTTGATTACGGCGTCCGCGCCGGATTGTGTAACGCAATCCAATTGCACCAAGTACTGCGCCAGATACACATATCCAAAGCACCTTTGTTTGGGCATTCATCACGATTGCAAAAACCAAGGCAATAATCCAAAGCACAATTCCCATTGCAATTACAAAAACTGCTTCTTTCATTTTGTGCTCCCTAAATAATTTTGCAGGAGTGCTTATTAAAGACCACTAAGCAGGACCATAGCAACCATACCAACCAGTATTGTGATCGTAACTATGCGACGAGTGCGGTAATTCAATTAATTTCCAGATTTTCTAGGCATTTGTGAAACTACATAATCTATTGATGCAGTTAACGCATCGATATCTGATGGTTCAACAGCTGGGAACATTCCGATGCGCAATTGATTCTTGCCTAATTTGCGATACGGATCAGTATCAACAATTCCGTTTGCCCGAAGAATTTTTGCAATCTCAAGTGCGTCAATAGATTCATCAAAATTAATTGTGCCAACTACTTTAGAACGCATTGCTGGATCGGTAACAAATGGTGTTGTGTACTCTGTTTTTTCTGCCCAGTTATATAGGCGAGATGATGAATCTGCGCTTCGGCCAGCAGCAAATTTCAAACCACCATTTGTATTCATCCACTCAATTTGTTCAGCTAATAAAATTAATGTGGCAAGGGCTGGTGTGTTGTAAGTCTGATCTAATCTTGAATTTTCTACTGCAATTGAAAGATCAAAAAATGCCGGAACCCAACGGCCACTTGCTTTAATTTTTTCAATGCGCGCAATTGCGGCTGGACTCATGATTGCTACCCATAAACCACCATCGGAGGCAAAGGATTTTTGTGGTGCAAAGTAATAAACATCAGATTGTGAAATATCTAGATCTAAACCGCCTGCAGCACTTGTTGCATCAACTAGAACAAGGGCGCCTTCAGTACCAGCAGGTCTAATAATCGGCATTGAAACACCTGTGCTGGTTTCATTATGTGTAAGTGCGTAAGCATCAACACCTGATTCTGCAACAGCTTGTGGGTGAGAACCAGGCTCTGACTTAATAACTGTTGGATCACCAATCATTGGTGCATCCTTTGCAGCAGCTGCAAACTTGGATGAGAACTCACCAAACACTAAGTGTTGTGATTTATTTTCAATTAAACCAAAGGTAGCGATATCCCAAAATGCAGTGGAGCCACCATTGCCAATAATTACTTCATATCCTTCAGGTAAATTAAATAAAGATTTAAGTCCAGTACGAACTTTTCCAACAACCTCTTTTACAGGTTTTTGTCGGTGAGATGTTCCTAAAACTTTTCCGTAATTGCTAGCTAAATTTGCTAGAGAGGCGGAGCGAATCTTTGATGGACCGCAACCAAATCGACCATCACTTGGTTTTAAATTATCTGGAATTTTAATTTCGCTCATGGGCCGATATTACGGGTAGAAGCGTTTGATCTGCCAATCATTATTTTCTGATCTCAGATAGCGAATTCGATCATGCAATCTGGAGTATCTGCCCTGCCAAAACTCAATTGATGTGGGCCACACTACATATCCACCCCAATGATCTGGCATCGGAACAATTGCACCCTCCGGCCATTTCTTTTCTAATTGCGCATACTCACTTTCTAATTCATCTCTTGAATTTAACTCCTCCGATTGAGCCGATGCCCAAGCACCGATCTGACTGCCGCGTGGTCTAGATGCAAAGTATTTTTCAGATTCACTTTTAGATATCTTTTTTGCTGTTCCTAAAACAATTACCTGTCTTTCAAGTGGGTACCATGGAAAGAGTAAAGAAACATTTTGATTTTTCTCAATTTGTTTAGCTTTTCGAGAGCCATAATTTGTGAAGAAAGTAAATCCATCATTTGTTAAATCTTTTAATAAAACAGTGCGACTACTTGGTTGATTATCAATTACCGTAGAGAGCACCATCGCATTTGCTTCCACTACTATTTCATTTTTTGCTGCCTCAGAGAGCCAGGTGTTAAAAAGATCTACCGGATTTGTCGGTAACTCAGATTCAGTTAATCCCGCCTCGCCATACTGGCGACGCATTGCGGAGATATCCTCACGGCTGGTCATAGAGGTATCCAACCTCACTTTCCTTCGGTTTGGTTCACCCTCGCTAAGAGAGCAGAATACGACCATAAGATTTTATTAAGAAGCAGAAGGAGCATCTCGTGGCCGATGATTTCAAGCCGGGCTTAGAAGGCGTAATTGCATTTGAATCAAAGATTGCCGAACCAGATAAAGAAGGCAGTGCACTTCGTTACCGCGGTGTTGATATTGAAGATTTAGTTGGCCGAGTAACTTTTGGAAATGTTTGGGGATTATTAGTTGATGATCAATTCAATCCCGGACTTCCAGCAGCAGAACCATTTTTACTTCCAGTACACACCGGTGATGTTCGAGTAGATGTTCAATCAGCGATTGCCATGCTTACTCCAGCATGGGGATTAAAGCCACTACTTGATATTTCAGATGATGAAGCACGTAGCAACTTAGCTCGAGTATCTGTAATGGTGCTTTCATATGTTGCACAATCTGCCCGTGGAACTGTTGTTCCAGCTGTGTCACAAGCAGAGATTGATAAAGCACATACAGTTGTAGAAAGAATGATGATTCGCTGGAGAGGCGAACCTGATCCAGTTCACGTTCGCGCAATTGATGCTTACTTTGTATCTGCTGCTGAACATGGAATGAATGCATCAACATTTACTGGTCGCGTGATTGCATCAACTGGCGCAGATGTTGCCGCATCTATTTCAGGTGCAATTGGTGCGATGTCTGGACCATTACATGGTGGCGCACCTGCTCGCGTATTAAGCATGATTGAAGCGGTTGAAAAATCAGGAGATGCAACTGCATACGTAAAATCAATTCTTGATAAGGGTGAGCGGTTAATGGGCTTTGGACATCGTGTGTATCGCGCTGAAGATCCACGCGCTCGCACATTGCGTCGCACCGCTAAAGAGTTAAATGCACCTCGTTACGAAGTTGCACTTGCACTTGAAAAGGCAGCACTTGCTGAACTTAAAGAGCGTCAACCAGATCGTGTACTAGAAACAAATGTTGAGTTCTGGGCAGCGATTGTTTTAGATTTTGCACAAGTACCAGCAAATCTATTTACATCAATGTTTACCGCAGCTCGCACCGCAGGTTGGTCTGCACATATTTTGGAACAAAAACAAACTGGTCGCATCATTCGCCCATCTGCACGTTATGTTGGACCTGGTCCACGTAAGCCAAAAGATGTTAAGGGTTGGGATGCATCGGTTGAGTCCTTACATAATTAATCTAGATTAATTACTGCTAGAAAATTATGACAAGCAGATCCGTACTTTGGTTTAGACGCGATCTGCGGATTGGCGATCATCCAGCGCTTAATGCAGCAATAGAACAGGGTGATGAGATTGTTCCGGTTTTCATTTTAGATCCAAAATTAATTAAAAGTGGGGGCAGTAAACGGCTGGCATATCTTGGTCAATCCTTACGCGAATTAGATAACTCTTTAGGAAACAAATTACAAGTAATTGCCGGTGATCAAATTGAAGTTCTGCATGAATTAAAGAAAAAATATAATGCGAACTCTGTACATATCAGCGCAGAGTATGAACCATATGGTTTGGCCAGAGATGCAAAGGTTGAAGCTGCTGGAATTGAATTAACCAGAACCGGATCACCATATGCAGTTGCACCTGGCCGAGTGCGAAAGCCAAGTGATGACACTCCATACAAGGTTTACACACCTTTTTATCGTGCTTGGTGTGTACATGGCTGGCGAGCACCAGCACCAACACCAAAGGCAATTCCAGTAGTTGATGCAGATTCAGCAAATAGAAATTTTCCGGATTGGAAATTACCAGAAGGCGTAAGAATTACTTCCGCAGGTGAAGCTGCAGCACTAGAAAGATTTAAGCACTTTCAAAAAAATGGATTAGCTAATTACGATGAGGCTAGAAATTTAGCTGGCATAGATGGCACCAGCAAGATGAGTGCGCATTTAAAGTTTGGTGAAATTCACCCTCGCACATTGCTGGCACCACTTGGTGATAGCAAAGCACATGATGTTTATCGCAAAGAGATTGCCTGGCGCGAGTTTTATGCGGATGTGTTATTTCATAATCAACATACTGAAACCGATTACTACGCACCACAATTTGCCAAGATGCGTTATGACAAGCCCGCAGATCAATTTAAAGCATGGTGTGAAGGTAAAACTGGTTATCCATTTGTAGATGCGGCAATGCGGCAATTATTAAAAGAGGGTTGGATGCACAATCGCACCCGCATGGTGGTTGCATCCTTCTTAGTTAAAGATTTGCACTTGGAATGGCAACTTGGAGAGAGATTTTTTAGAGAACATTTAATTGATTATGACGTGGCATCTAATGCACATGGCTGGCAATGGACTGCTGGAAGTGGCACCGATGCTTCGCCGTATTACCGAGTATTTAATCCAATTGAACAAGGAAAACGTTTTGATGAAAACGGTGATTATGTAAGACGCTATGTGCCAGAGCTTTCACATATTTCTGGAGTAGCGGTGCAAGAACCATGGGAGCACCCAGATGGTTATAAAAATAATTATCCAAAACGAATTGTTGATCATGCACTTGAAAGAGTTGAATCACTTGCCCGCCTTGATGAAATCAAAGCGAGCAAGCCATTGCCACCTACAAAGTAATTTACTTAAGCTAAGAAATTACTAAACTGCCAAGGATCTGATTCATCGTAATTACGACCATTCCATCCCTTAAATAAATCATTGCGATGCATTAGTGGATCCCAATTTGCAGCCTCTGAGTGATAACCACCCCAGTACTTTTCAGAGTAAGCCAAAACTTCGCGCCATGGCATGTCATCTGGAACCATGTAACCGCGATTTGGATTAGCCATTGCCCAAGCAACCGCTGCATAAACTGCACTTGAAACCTGAACAGTTGTTGCAGATTGTTTAGGAATTAATTTACGTGATTCATGAATATTTAATAATGAACCAGTCCACCAAGATTTATATGGATGACCCATCAATAAAACTCCTAAGCGATCATCACCATCAATAATCTCTTCATTCATAATTCTTTGATTTGATGTGATGTGCCATTGATTCATTTCTAATTCACGCATTGATGCAATTGCTGCATCAGTTGGACAGTATGCGTAATGAACAGTTGGCCGGTAGATAGCTTTGTCGCCATCCCAAACAGTTAAGTGATCGCTAATTGTGAAAGCCTCACCATGGCGAACCAACATGCCAGTTGTCTCCATGTTAGGCACCCAAGAGCGAACCCAAGTTGTTGCCCCTGGTTGGGCAATACAAATTTGGTTCTTTGGTCCGGTTTGGTGTTCATAAGCTTTTGCGGGAAGTGTTTTTTCATGAGTGCCCCAACCAAGTTCAGCTGGTGCAATTCCTTCTTCATAAAATCCTTCAACCGACCAAGTATTAACAAACTCATTAAACAACTTTGGTTTGTCAGAAACTTGCGTATCGCGCTCGGCAATGTGAATAACCTTTACACCAAGCTTTTGCGCAAGAACTGGAAAGTTTTCAATCTCTAATGCCTCAGCAACACCAGCACCGGCTTTGCCCACTTTAACCGCGCGAGTAGCAATATCTACTAATGCTTTTTTAGTTAAGTGTGAAACTAAACCAGGATTTGCACCATGTTCGACAATTGCAGTTGGTCCTTGGCCGTTCCAAGTATCAGTTAACTTACGTAATTTCATGTGGCGCCAATAAAGTGTGCGCTCTGTTGGATGACGATCAGCTCCTGCTGAATACGGATCCCATTCTTCAAGTGAAGTATTTAAGTAAATAACACCGTGATCATGCGCCCAGCCCATAATTTCATTAACATCAATATTCCAGGCTAGATCTAATAAGAAATCTCCGGCAGATAAGTATTTGGATAAAAATTGATCCATATTTTCGCGGGTCAATTGATCCTGTACATAAGTTGCGCCAGCGGCTATTGCCTCTGAAACGCGATGGCGGTTATCACGCATATCCGCAATCGTGATCTGTTTAGCATCTACTAGATGCTCTATTAAAAGTGGTAGTACACATTGTGAAACTGAACCTGCACCTAAAATCAGAACTCGATTCTGGAAACGTGCTGCCAATTAGGACCTCCATTTTCTTCGCTGCTATTTGCAGACGGGAAAGATTAACCTACTTTTCCTGCCAAATATCCACCCCGCTTTTATTTCGCTTCGCCTCGTACATCATCAAATCAGCGCGGTGTAAGAGTTCAGATGAAGTTAACTCACCGGTAAATTCGGCGACGCCAATACTTACATCAATCTTTATTTGTTCGGCAGACAAGGAGATTGGATAACTCAAGGTGGCACGTAATGCTTGGGCCAGCTCCATCGCCTCTGTTTTATTCACTTGGGCAATCACGCCAAACTCATCACCCCCTAGCCTTGCCAACTCCGTTGAAACTGGCAGGGCTCTAGTAAATCTCGTAGCCACCTGTTTTAGTAATTGGTCTCCGGCGTCATGGCCAAGTGAGTCATTTACATTTTTAAAACCATCTAGATCAAGTAAAAAGACAAAGCCAGATTTGAATTCATTTAACTTTAAAAGAAAGTTGCGACGGTTTGCTAAGCCAGTTAATTCATCAGTTCTTGCAAGCGCTCTTTCTGTGCCAGCAGAGTTTGCTTCCTGCAAGGCAAAACTCATTCTGATAAAAGCCAATGCAATTGTGATAAATCCGGGAATTAAAATAAAGGTTGGAAAATATCCTGGCTTAAAAGCTGCAACTCCAAGCAAAGTTGCACTTGCGATTAATGAGATTGTTGCAGCGTAGGAAGAGATTTTTTCAGAGAATTTACTATCTCCACCAGAGTATGAAAGTGATAAGGAAATTAGTAATAATCCAAGTAGCCACCCATCATCGGTAATAGATCCAAATTGATACCTTGAATTAATCGATAACCAGAGAAAAAACAGATCCGATAATGAAAAGGATAGTAAGCCAGTAAATAGCAAAATAGTTCTCTTACTAATGGGGGTTAACAAGAGATAAACAAGTGCCATAGCCAAAATAACAACATCTCCAACTGGATAAAGAATTGAGAGAAAAACTGAGAATGCCGATCCGGCAAAGGTCAGCATTGCTGGCTTTAAAAAGAATGCAGTAAGTACGCTGGTAAAGCCAACTGCAACTATGACGGTGTCTAATAATTCCAATGCACCAATCTTTACCCGCTGTGTAAAGGATCTAACTATGCCGAAGAAAATTAATGGATAAAAAAGTGAGTAACAAAGATCAGATAGAACCTCTGGAAGTTGCATCTCAAAAAATGAGTTCCAAGTTGAAAAGATAGATCCAAAGCTCCAGATCAATTGGGCGTAGCCGATGGATAGGCAAACTTTTTGATCAGTCACGATGGGCGCAGTTAATGCGATTAGCGCAGCTAATATGCCGATGGCGTTAAAGAGGATTAGATCTATGAAAACAGATGGTTGCGAGAAGGTAATTCTGAGAAGTACATGAATAAGCAATAGCGCGATTGCAACAGGTCTTATAAACAGGTTGCCTCGCACAATGCAATGTTAAGAGATATTCTCGGCCCCTAATAGAGGATGCGGAAAGGTAGTAATGGCAGCACTTAATCGTCGCAGTTTTGTTTGTGGCATAGCGGCAATTACTGCACTTGGATTTACCAAAGAAGGTGCGGTTGCAGCAACTGGTATTAAAACTTTGGCAAATGGCAAGACAGAAATTGATTTGAAGCTAAATACCGCTCTTTCTAAAGTTGGTGGAGTTGTTCAATTAAGTATAAATAAATATGGCAAGGTTGCAGTTGTTCGCACATCAAAGGCTGCTAATGGTTTTTCGGTAATTAATTTATCTTGCCCTCATGCTGGTGTAAATGTAAAACCAAAAAATGGTGGTTGGGTATGTAGTCCACCGGGTCACGGTTCAGAGTTTGCATTAAATGGGGCGCTAAAAACTGGAGTGGCTAGTTCCGGATTAAGATCAATAAATTTTGTTGCAACAACAAAGGCTGTAACAATCGCTTAAGTTGCGATCATTACAGCCTTTGAAATTATTTATTTAGTAACGAGGATTGCACTTATCTTTTACCAGATCCTTAGTAATTGATACCAGAGCAACTGCGCTCTTTAATTCAATCAAAACTGGATCTAAAGTATCGATCACACTTTGAATTGGCGCCTTATTGGCTTCAAGAGCTGCCAACTTAGTTGTTAGATCAGAAGCTAAAGTTGTGTACTTTAACTTTGTTGCGGCAACAGAAGTTTTAACAGCAGATGATGTTAGTGCGGCAATCTGCTTATTTGCAGTTGCTATTACTGCAGTCGGAGTTGGCATTTGACCAACCTTTGAGTTTGCATTAGTTGGTTGGTAAACCACCCAAAACTTAGTAGAACCAATATTTGTTGATGTTGGTGCTTTATTGGTAGATGTCTTGGTCGCTGAGTAATAAGTAGATCCGTAATAAACCACATTGCCCTTGGCGTAAGTGATCAGGGCATTCCATTTGATTAAATCTTTTAGAGTTTGACCAACTGGTTCGATTTGTTGAAAACGATTTGTTTCAGATGCGCGCAGAACAGTTTGTGCCTCTTTGATACCTGCTTGGTAATCAGTATTTAATTCAATACATCCATCCCAAACCCAAGTTAATTTTGTTGTGCTGAAGAATGGATTTTTTTCACATACATATGTATTTTTTGAAATAGTTGTTTTTGCACCTTTTGTAGTACATGAACCACCAGCAGTTGCTGCATTTACTGGAGTTGCTAAACCTACAATTAAAAAGCCAGCCATTACTGCGGCTGCCATTTTCTTATTTAACTTAATCAACTGGAGCTCCTTCGCTTATTGATTTACATATCTAACTTAGGTATGCCGATATTCTACTTTAAGAGTTGGTTTGGGCCAGTGAAAATGTTGCGCCGGGGCGGTGAATTTGATGTGAAGATTAAAGATTTAACGTTGTTTCTTGCGTACCTTCATACCCATTCGGCGAACTAACGGGCGAGGACCAAATCTGGAGATACTACTTAGTATTAAATATTGCCAACCCGGAACAGAGATCACTTTTCCAGCTTTCGCATCTTGCCAAGATTTTGTAACTACTTTTTCTGCAGTTAACCACATGAAGTTAGGCAATCCATTCATTTTCATTTTGCCGCGTTGATGAAATTCAGTTCTGGTAAATCCTGGACAGAGCGCTGAGATCTTTATGTTGGTGCCACGTAATTCTGTGTGAAGTGATTCGGTTAAAACAGTTAAATATGATTTAGCAGCGCTGTAAGTTCCACCGGCGATCCAACTTGCAACACTGCTGACATTTACAACTGTGCCAGAATTTCGCGATTTCATAACCGCAAGCACAGCATGCGTCAGGCGCATAGGAGCTGTTACAAGTACATCCAGTAATTCTTGTTCACCAGAGACATCACTATCTAGGAAGCTTTTATTTAAACCAAAACCAGCATTATTGATCAAAACTTCAATTGGTTTACTTTTACTTGAAACTCGCTTTTCAACCTTTGCTAACTGGGAAGTTTTCGTTAAATCAGCTACTAAAATCTCAACCTTTACGCCAAACTCTTTGCTTAGGCTTTTCGCAGTATTGGCTAATCTTTTTTTATCTCTTGCTACTAAAACTAGATCAAACTTATTTTTTGCAAGTAACCGCGCATAAGCTGCGCCAATACCTGCGGTTGCACCAGTTACTAATGCGGTTGCCATTTATTTCACAATTTTAGAAGCATCTTCATCGCGGATGCTCCATGAAGTGCCATACTCTTCTAGAAGTTCTAAGAATGGTTTAGCGTCAAACCACTCTGGGCCGTTAACACCTAATGGTTGCCAAATACCTTTATGAACTAATTCCATGGCGATAACTGGATTAATTGCAGTCTGCCAAACCACTGCTTGATCGCCGTACTCTTTCATCGACCATGCATTATCAACCACGTTGTATATGTAAACCGCTTTTGGATTTCCTTCTTTATCTAAACCTTTAATTAGTGCACCGGCACAAGTCTTACCCTTCATGCGCTCACCAAGTGT
>WLQA01000017.1 GCA_009698515.1 Actinomycetota bacterium | reverse complement strand
CTACTGTTTCATTTCTAGTAGCAATTGGTTTTGGTTTAATAATTCCTGCAATACCTATCTTTGCTTCATCATTTGGGGTTAATAAAACCGCAATTGGTTTAATAGTCTCGGCTTTCGCAGTAATGCGCTTTTCATCTGGCTTGGTCTCAGGAAAATTAGTTGATCGTTTTGGTGAACGAGCTGTTCTTGGTTTTGGTTTGTTTATGGTTTCATTTTTTACCTTATTGACCGCCCTTTCCCAGAGTTACTCTCAATTACTTATCTTTCGCACATTAGGCGGCTTAGGTTCATCGATGTTCTCGGTCTCAGCTGGTTCATTATTAATGCGTTCAGTTGGCGATGATGTTAGAGCCAGAGCGCAATCTCTTTACAACGGAGGCTTCTTAGTCGGTGGCGTAGCTGGTCCTGCCTTTGGTGGAATTCTCTCTGGTGTATCGCTTCGGGCACCATTTTTTGTTTACTCAATTACCTTAGCCCTTGCTGGTGCTACGGCATTATTTTCATTAAGTGAAAAACGGCTAGGTAAAAAAGTTGATATTCCAAGTAATCAAATTGAAAATACCTCACTTAAAGAGGCATTTAGATTAAGGCCATATCAAATTGCGTTAATCCTGGCATTTGTCAACAACTGGGTGTTGTTTGGTATGCGCTCCTCGATATTACCTATTTTTGTAACTGAAAAATTAAATTCAACTGCATCAATTGCTGGCCTGGGATTAACTATTGGTGCTTTGTTGCAAGGCATATTCCTATTAAGAGCTGGCAGATTCTCTGATGAAAGTGGACGAAAAGCTGCACTCTTAGTTGGTAGTACTGTCGTGATGTCAGCAATTTTAGTTTTATGTTTTACTACAAATGTAACTTTGTATTTTATTTCAATGGCGCTCTTTGGTTTAGGTGGTGCTTATGTTGGTACCGCACCCGGCAGTGTGGTTGGTGACATTATCCGTGGCAGAGGCGGGCAGGTAATTGCTGCTTGGCAGATGGCTGGAGATGCCGGAATGATTGTTGGTCCAATTTTGGTTGGCTTCCTAACTGATGTTTACTCATTCCAAGTAGCTTTTATTGCATCTGCAATTGTTTACTCATCTGCAATCTTCTTAGCTTTCATACTTCCAGAAACTAGACAATCGAAATTAGGATTTGAGTTAATTCCAGACAAAAATAAACAGGAGCTGTGATTTCTCACAACTCCTGTTTGGTAAGTAGTTTTTGTTAGCGGTCGTTGCGCAAAATTGAAAGCAAGCGCAGTACCTCGAGGTATAACCAAACGATGGTTACCATCAAGCCGAAACCAGCACGCCATGATTCTTGCTCTGGCACACCAGCTGCAACACCTTTTTCGATTTGATCAAAATCAAGAACAAGGAAGAAGCTTGCAAGTGCAACACCAGCAACAGCTAGAAGTAAACCAAGACCAGATACGCCATAGAAACCATAACCTTGACCTACGCCAAAGAATGATGCAATTAGCGATACCAATCCAAGAATGAAGTAACCAATCGCTGCGCCCATAACTGCTCTAGTGAATTGAGGAGTCGCGCGAAGTCGGCCACTGCGGTACATAAATAACACACCAGCAAATGCAGCAATGGTGCCGATAATTGCTTGGCTAACGATTCCTGGATAAGCAGATTCGTAGTAATGAGAGATTGTGCCAAGTGCTAATCCTTCAAGTGCTGCATATGCAATTACCAAACCTGGCTTAATACTTTTAGAGAAAGAGATCGCCATTGCAAGGCCAAATGCACCTAAGAAGCCGAGCATTACAGCGCCCATGCCTAGGTTTGCACTCCATGCAACTGCTCCTACAACAACCAAGATGGCAAATAGAAATCCTGTTTTCGCTACAACATCTTCAATAGTCATGCGGCCTGTGCGCATTGATGAAGCAGCTGGTGAATTAAATTTCTGTTCTAACTCTTGATAAGAGTTTTGTGAAACAGAAGTATTTGGTTGATTAAACGCTTTACCAAGTACCGGGTTGGAACTTTGCATTTTTCTCCTTGTTGTTTTGGTCAGTTTTTTCTGGTGCAGGTGTAACAAATATTAACTATCGGAAATTCCAAGTGCCATCTGTACGGGCTAGTAATTGCTTAAATCTTGCTGATACCTATCTGAAGATGAGCGTGCCCCCGGTGGGGGTCGAACCCACACTTGTGCGATTTTAAGTCGCATGCCTCTGCCATTGGGCTACAGGGGCGAATCTTCAGGGGGTAAATCTACCCGTCTTTTTGCTCAACTATTCACCAGCCAATTTCCACGCTATTCCATCGAGAATATCTGATTCTGATGCGACAAATTCAGTAGCGCCGGTTGCTGCCATAACTCTTGATAAAACTAGTGCGCCCGCAGTAATTACATCAACTCTTCCAGAGTGCATATAACCTAATTTAGCAATCTCATCTCTTGTTAATCTTTGAAACATTGCCGCAACTTTATGAACTTTCTCCGCCGAAATTCTAGAAAGATGAATTGCATAACGGTCATACTCTGCAAGATCTAATGCCGCAGCGGCAACAGTGGTAGCCGTTCCAGCAACTGCAACCAAAGTTTGCGCTGTAGTTATTGGCACAACTGCGGCGGCTTCTGCAATAGCTTTATCAATATCAATGATGGCAGATTGAATTTGCGCACTTGTTGGTGGCTGTTTATTCAGATGTCGCTCGCTCATGCGAACACAACCAATATTTACACTTTTTGCCGCACTTACTTGATCACTTCCAATTACAAATTCAGTGGAACCGCCACCAATATCTACAACTAGAAATGGTGCCTGCTGTTGATCTAACTCTTTAGTTGCACCTAGAAATGAAAGGGTGGCCTCCTCCTCGCCGGGAATGACTTCAACTTCGATTCCTAAGATATCTCGAACGCCATCAATAAATAGGTTGCGATTACTTGCATCCCTAGTTGCAGAGGTTGCACAAAAGCGGATTTTTTCAACACCTTTGCTTTTAATTAATGAGGCGAATTTTTCAGTTGCGGCAAGAGTTCTACTTATTGCATCTGGGTGAAAGGAGTTTGTTTTATCAACACCTTGGCCAAGACGAACAATCTCCATTTCGCGAATGATTTCTCTAAACTTGCCATCTGTAATGTCGGCAATTAATAATCGAATTGAATTAGTTCCACAATCAATTGCGGCCACCCGACTCATGATTGTTCCAGCAAGTTTGCAATTTCACTACATGGTTTAGATAACCACCACTTTGGAAGTTTGGCCAAAGCTTCATCTCCTAATGGATTAACACCTTCGCCAGCTGCTAATGAATGCGCAATTAGTGAGTGCAAACATTTAACTCGATCTGGCATACCTCCGGCGGTAGTTCCAATCAACTCTGGTACTTGCAGATTTAACTCCCTGGCAACTGCATCCCGTGCTGCTTCATAATCTAAATGTGCTGCTTGATAAGCACCGGATAACTCTGGATCTGATTGCAATCGCTCATTCATCTCGCCCATCAATCCAGAACTTTCCAATGTTGAAATTGCGCCAGTTAATTTTGGACAGGTTGCGTAATAAAAAGTAGGAAAGGGGGTGCCATCTGCTAAACGTGGCGGGGTTTCAACAACATCAACAGCCCCACATGGACAGCGATGCCCAACGCCATACACATCTCTTGGTGTGCGTTGTAATTGCGCCGCAACTATCTTTAAATCTTCGGGGGTGGCCTTCTCCATTTAAGGATTCACATTTGTACTTGTAATCGATGAGATTAATCTTGAGTACCAAGGAATGCCAACTGGAAATTGCTCTGAAACCTTTGTCCCATCCGGGGTTACCTCGCCAGAGTTTTCATCTAAAACTATGTACTGACGCTCACCCGGAAATACATAATGCAATCTAGCTCGTGCTTGGCTTGCTACATACTCTGGATCATTCCACTGCGCTAACTCTTTTGCGGCAGCATCAAGCATTGCTTGATTATCTTGTAACTGCGATCTTAAAGAGTTTATCTGTGCTTTCTGGTTAAAGTAATGTTGCAACGGTGGTGCAATTGTGACCGCCAAAATAAATAAAATAACCCCAACAATTAATGCACGATTAGATAAGCCTTGACGTTTTAACTCACCTTTGATCTTTTTCCGACTAGCTGAAATTAAATTAGCCGCAAAGAATTTTCTGCTCAAAATTACCCGTTAAATCTGGGAAATGCTTTTCGCCCAGCATAAATTGCAGCATCCGCTAACTCTTCTTCAATGCGAAGTAATTGATTGTATTTAGCAACTCGCTCAGATCGAGCAGGTGCACCCGTTTTGATTTGTCCGCACTCTAACGCGACAGCTAAATCTGCAATTGTTGTGTCCTCAGTTTCACCAGAACGATGGCTCATCATTGAGCGGTATCCACTTCGATGGGCAAGGGCTACTGCATCCATAGTTTCAGTTAATGTTCCAATTTGATTAACTTTAACCAGCAACGCATTAGCTGTTTGATTTGCAATGCCTTTAGAAAGTCGCTCTGGATTGGTAACAAATAAATCATCGCCAACTATTTGAATTTTATCGCCAAGTTGAGCGGTCATCTTCTTCCAACCATCCCAATCATCCTCATCTAATGGATCCTCAATTGAAACCAATGGATAAGAACTTACCAATTCAGCGTAATAAGCAATCATTTCATCTGATGTTAATTGCTTACCTTCAAAATTATATTTTCCATTTTCATGAAACTCAGTCGCTGCAACATCCATTGCAAGTGCAATATCTTTGCCTGCTTTAAAACCAGCTTTATCAACCGCCTCTAAAATTAAATCTAGTGCGGCGCGGTTACTAGCTAGATTTGGTGCAAAGCCGCCTTCATCGCCAATACTGGTTGCTAAACCTTGTTTCTTTAAAACAGATTTTAAGCTGTGATAAATCTCAGCTCCCCAACGCAATGACTCTTTAAAAGTTGCCGCCCCTATAGGTGCCACCATGAACTCTTGAATATCTACGTTGGTATCAGCATGTGCGCCACCATTTAAAATATTCATCATTGGTACTGGCAATGTATGCGCAGTTGGTCCACCAATATATTTAAAAAATGAAAGATCGCTACTTTCAGCTGCGGCTCGAGCAGTTGCTAGGGAAACTCCTAAGATTGCATTCGCGCCTAACTTAGATTTATTTTTTGTGCCATCTAATGCGATCATCTCGTCATCAATTAATCGCTGATCTTGTGCATCAAATCCACAAATAATTGGCGCAATTTTTTCATTTACATTTTTAACTGCATTCTCTACGCCTTTACCTAAATAGCGTTTTCCTTCATCACGTAACTCTGCTGCTTCAAATGCACCTGTTGATGCCCCGCTTGGTACTGCTGCGCGAGCTGTGCTGCCATCATCTAAAACAACTTCAACTTCAACAGTTGGATTTCCACGAGAGTCCAGAATTTCTCGGGCATGAATGGTTTCGATTATCGCCATTTAAATCTCCTAAACCGTTAAGTAATTGAAATTATGAGGTAATTCTACCTTGCTCCTGCTCTTGGATATCGCTGATTAAGCCCTTTGCAGCACTTCGTAATGCCGCTTCTGGATCGATGCCAAGTTCAACTGCTTGTGCGATTATGCCAAGCAGTAATTTGCCGAATTGATCAGCATTAATATTTTTGTTAATTTGAATTTCTTTTTCAATCTCAACTTGAAAATCCAGCTTTTCTGAGCGATAAAGTAATTTGGTAACTAATGGCAATGCAGGTTGTGCCAGTGGAATACCTTCAATTGCAGATGTTCGGCCTTTTTCAGTTGCTTTTTGTTTCTCCCAATTTTCTAGAACTTCATCACTATCTTTAACCTTGGTATCACCAAAAACATGTGGGTGACGACGCTCTAATTTATCAGCAATACTTCTTGCTACATCTTCGACATCAAATGGTGAATTCTGATCCTCTTCTGCAATTCTTGAATGGAAGAAAACCTGCAATAACAAATCACCTAGCTCTTCCTGCATTGCTGATCGGTCTTTGTCTTCAACCGCTTCGATAAATTCATATGACTCTTCAAGTAAATACTTGAGCAATGTGTTGTGATCTTGTTCAGCATCCCAAGGGCAACCACCAGGTGATCGGAGTTTATCCATCACCTGGCGTAAGCGAATAAGTTGAGAGCTCAACTATTTATTTTCTTAAGGAACTGGTGTTACAGCACCGCTGGTGTTATCGGCCTCTTCAATAGTGGCGGTACTTTCATTCCACTTTCCGTAACGAGAATTTACAGTAACGCCTAATTTCTTCGCAGTGTCAGTTACTAATTTAGTTACAACATCGCCGGCAGTTTCTGCCGTAGCACCTTCAGAAACTACAACCTCATTTAATTTTTCTGAGATTAAAATAATTTTTAAATACTTATCAAGATTTGATGGTGCCAGGCTTGCTGAAACCAACGCTGTTGGGAGCTCGGACTCGCCGCCAACTTGAGTAACAATGTCCGCACGACGGGCAGCAACATCTGCTGGCGTTACAGTTATTTTCTTATCTAAAATAACTTGATCTAAAACTGTAGAAATGATTTGAAATTGCGCTTGAGTACGCAGCAATGATGCGCCAGAATCTAAATTCATTTGAGAGGTATCAACCTTTGCGCGTTCAGCCAAGATTTCATCTACATATTTTTGAATCTGTGCGGATGAAACTTCAGTTTTGCCAATTGTTACGCCAGAACCCATTTGGCCACAGGCAGTTAGCAAAAATACAACAGCTAATCCGATAGATAACTTCTTAAAATTTCTTAACTTCATTAGCAATTGCATCCTTTATCTCTTGGTAATAGTTAGCGGTTGAATTAAATTCTTAAGAATCGAATCGACCCAAGCAAGGGTAGAAGTATCTCCTACCTGACCCGCTTCAATCCAATTTGGCCGTTGTGGGCGAGCGATCAAGATGGTTTCACTAGCCGATTTATAAATCGAACCTGGATATAGTCGATTTAATTTAATTTGTGCCGACTCTGGCAAAACCACAGGTGCCACCCGAAGATTCTTACCAGCCATCGCGATATCAGTAATGCCAAGCTGTTTTGCAAAAATTCTTAAGGATGCAACAGCTAGTAACTCATTTACTGGCTCCGGAAGTTCACCAAATCGATCCTGTAATTCCGCTTTTATCTCCATCAATACTTCATCATTTTCAGCATCGGCAATACGTCGATATAAATCAAGTCGTAACCGTTCTGCTTCAATGTATTCAACTGGTAGGTGTGCATTTATTGGTAATTCAACTTTGCAATCAATTTTCTTTGGTGTCTCTTCAAAGTACCCACTCTTAAACTCTTCTACTGCGTCTGAAACCATTCGCATATAAAGATCAAAGCCAACCTCTGCAATATGACCAGATTGTTCACCACCAAGTAAGTTGCCAGCACCTCGTATTTCTAAATCCTTTAAAGCAACCTGCATGCCAGCTCCTAGATCGGTGTTGGTTGCAATTGTGGTTAATCGATCATGCGCTAATTCAGTTATCGGTTTATCGGTTGGATATAAAAAGTATGCATAAGCGCGCTCTCGGCTTCTTCCAACTCGACCACGTAATTGATGTAGTTGCGATAATCCAAATAAATCAGATCGATCTACGATTAATGTGTTGGCATTTGGAATATCAATTCCACTTTCAATAATGGTGGTACATAGAAGTAAATCAAACTCTCGATTCCAAAATCCAAGAATTACCTCTTCCAAAACCCGTTCATTCATCTGCCCATGCGCAATGCCAATTCGAAGTTCTGGAAGTAATTTTTTTAATCGCTCTGCTACCGCTTCAATACTTTCAACTCGATTGTGTATGAAAAATACTTGACCATCTCGCAACAACTCTCTATGTATTGCCGCTGTTACCTGTTTTTCATCATATGCTCCAACATAAGTAAGTACTGGATGCCTTTCCTCTGGCGGTGTTGTTATATTCGACATTTCACGAATACCAGTAATTGCCATTTCTAGAGTTCTGGGAATTGGTGTTGCAGACATTGCTAAAACATCCACATTTGTCCGCGCCTTTTTTAACTCCTCTTTATGTTCAACACCGAAACGTTGTTCTTCATCTACTACTAATAAACCTAGATCTCGAAAATGGATATCTTTTGAAAGCAATCGATGTGTACCAATAACAATATCAATCTCACCCGATGCGAGTCCGGCAACAATTGCCTTACTTTCACTTGCGGTATTAAATCGAGAAAGTGCGGCCAATTTAATAGGGAAGCCGGAGTATCTTGTTGAAAATGTATTGAAATGCTGTTGCACAAGTAATGTTGTTGGAACAAGTATGGCAACTTGTTTTCCATCTTGTACCGCTTTAAAAGCTGCGCGCACAGCAATTTCAGTTTTGCCATAACCGACATCACCACAAACTATGCGATCCATAGGATGGGGTTGTTCCATGTCATGTTTTACTTCATCGATAGTTGCCTGTTGATCAATGGTTTCTACAAAAGGAAATGTTGCTTCTAACTCTTTTTGCCAAGTTGTGTCAGGAGAAAATGCAAAACCAGGTGAACTCATTCGTGCGGCATACAACCTAATTAATTCTGCAGCAATTTGTTTTACCGCTTTGCGAGCTTTTCGTTTAGTACTTTGCCAATCTGCGCCACCGATTCGATGCAATGCCGGAGCCTCACCACCAACATACTTTGTGACCTGTTCTAATGTATCGGTTGGCACAAATAATTTATCTGCCGGTTGACCGCGCTTTGAAGCGGCGTACTCTAAAACCAAATACTCTCTTGAAACGCCACCAATACTTCGATTAATTAACTCTACATATCGACCAACACCATGTTGCTCATGAACAACATAATCTCCAGCTATTAGTAACAATGGATCAATAGCTTTTTTGCGACGTGAAGGCATTCGCGCTAAATCTTTATCCGAAGCCCGCTGGCCAGAAATATCTTTTTCCGTGATTAAAACAACTTTGTATTTTTCACTTATAAACCCATTTGCGATTGCAGATTGCAATAAACCTACTAATTTTTCGCTACCTGCCAAGGCACCAATCTGATTTGGTATATCAGCATTATTTAGTAACTCGCTGAAACGTTTAAGCGTGCCAGCACCGGGTGCTGAAAAAGTTACCAGATACCCCTCTGCAAACCAATTCTTTATTTGGGAGATAGCTTCATCAAACTTATTGCCAAAAGATTCAATTTCGCTGAGGAAATTAATCTCAACCTCATCTGGATTTGTTGTATATAAATTCAGAGATTTACTTTCAATTTTGCGCCTCTGCATAAGCTCTTCGATTTGCGCTAATTTATAAAACCCGCCTTTGTCCAACTCATTTGTTAAATCAAGTGGCGCTTGCTTAATTACTTGATCACTCCACGCCAAATTAGACCAAGCAGCCTCCAAGAACTCCTGATTAGTTTGTAGCAAATCAACAGCTCTAGATGTAATTCTCGGTTCGTCGATAAACCAGATCTGCGAATTATTTGGCAGATAATCTATGAGAGATTTATGTGATTCTATTAAGCCAGCCGATAAGGATTCGATGCCCTCGAAGTAAATACCTTCTTCAATTTTTTCGGTTAACTCTCGTAATTGCGGAAATTTTTCGCCAAGTAAACGTGCTTGTGATTTGATTTTTTCATCAATGATTAATTCCCGACAAGGATAAATAACTACAGATTCAATTCTGGAAAGACTACGTTGATCTGAGATCGAAAAATAGGATATCTCTTCGATCTCATCGCCAAAGTAATCAACTCTGATCGGATGTTCTTGATCGGCTGGGAAAAGATCAACGATCCCGCCTCTAACTGCAAACTCGCCTCTGCGCTCTACTAAATCAGCTCGAGAAAATCCAAATTTTGATAAATCAGCTATTAATTTATTCATTAGATAATTTTTGTTAGGTGCTAGATAAATTTGATTAGCCTTTAAATCATTTTCAATTATGGGTTGCAGTAATGCTCTAATCGAAGTAACAATTACCTTACTTGCACCAGATTCAATGGCATTTAATGATTTGAATCTAGCGGTGATTGTGTCACTTTTCGGACTTAATCTTTCATGCGGCAAAGTTTCCCAGGGTGGAAAATTGGTAACGAGATCATTGATTAGATAACTACTTATTTCTGCAGATAGCTCATCGGCTTTTCTAGTAGATGTTGTGACTAACAAAAGTGGTTTATCAGTTGGATTTTGATCTACAAAAGTTGCAGCTAGCAAAGAGTGAGTTGATAACGGTGCTATTAAGTTGGCATTTTCTTTTAGGTATTTACTAATCGGCAACGCCAATTGATTAACTTGCTTGATCATGTAAACACCTCCTGACAATCTTTTCGGTATTCATTCGCTTTAACTGGTAGTACTTAAGCTTTTATTGGCTTTTATTGGCTTTTATTGGCTGTTATTGGCTGTAACGCCAGTTACCCCCGCTTCTAAAAGAAGGGGGGTGAATAGGTAAATTCTAGATCAATTAATTCGTAGTAGAAACCTAAGAAAACCTGTAATGATTAAGCCATGAACTCTGATAATTCAGCGCTGCGTAATGATGTGCGCCGATTAGCAGATCTGCTTGGCGAGACACTTGCTAGGCAGGAAGGTGATGAACTTCTTAACTTGGTTGAATCAGTTCGCCTATCTGTGCGGGAAGGCAAGCCAGATGAGGCATTAAGCAATTTATCGGTAGAAAGAACGGTCTCCTTGGTAAGGGCATTTAGCACTTATTTCAACTTAGCAAATGTTGCCGAACAAGTAGATCGCGTGAAGGTGTTATCAAAACAACAACATGCAGGCGGTACCTGGATTAGCCAAGCTGTAACTAATATTGAAAAATCATTAGCAAATAATGAGTTCACGATAGAAGAGTTAAGAAAGTGGCTCAGTAATTTCTCGGTGCGACCAGTATTTACTGCGCACCCAACCGAAGCTGCTCGTCGATCAGTTTTAAGTAAGTTAACTACTATTTCCGAATTACTTGATCAGCCAGAAAACTCCATAAGAAATTCAAGATTAGCTGAAGCGGTTGATTTGCTTTGGCAAACAGATGAATTAAGACTGGGACAACCAGAGCCTTTAGATGAGGCGGT
>WLQA01000016.1 GCA_009698515.1 Actinomycetota bacterium | reverse complement strand
GATTTCCAAGAGTGAAAATGAGAAGTTAATTGGCAAGAGCATAGAGTTATTAGTAAGCAGCAACGAGGGCCGACATGATTTAGATCTAAAGCGAATGAATGGTCGCAGTCGTGATTTCCGCTTAACTCACTTTGATAACACAGCAAATCTAGCTCGCCCAGGTGATCTAGTAACGGTTACGGTAACGGAGGGCTTTGCCAACCACATTGTTGCAGGTGCACCAACTGCTGTTAAGAAAACCAGAGGCGGGGATGCGCATACTGCTTGGGTTAGTGAACAAGGAGATAAGAAGATTTTGCTGGGCATTCCAACGCTGGCTGCACTTAAATCTCTATGAGTTTAATAATTATTTGTGGTGCTACAGCCACCGGAAAAAGTGATCTTGCAGTTGCTGTTGCTAAGAAATTAAATGCCGAAATCATTAACGCCGATTCCATGCAAGTTTATAAAGGTATGGATATTGGAACTGCCAAATTAAGTGTTGAAGAGCGCCAAGGCGTGCCCCATCATTTAATTGATGTCTTAGATATTAATGAGGAGGCAAATGTTTCCTGGTATCAAAATTTAGCAAGAAAAACGATTGATGAATTAATCAAAGATGGTAAATCTGTAGTTGTTGTTGGTGGCACCGGGCTTTATATAAAGGCAATTTTAGATGATCTAAATTTTCCAGATACTGATCCAGAGGTTAGACAGAAAATTACTGATGAGGCTGAAAAGGTTGGTAATGATGTAATGCATGAGCGGCTGGCTAAGTTAGATCCAGCAGCAGCTGTTGCAATTCCCAAAGAGAATATCCGCAGAGTTATTCGCGCACTAGAAGTTATTGAATTAACTGGTAAACCTTTTACGGCAAATCTGCCAAGGCAGGCCAGCAGTAAATATCCAGATGCCAAACAATTTGGTTTGGTGTTAGATCGGGAAAATCTTGATGCCAAAATTGATAAACGGGTTGAGAATATGTGGGCAAAGGGTTTTGCCCGCGAGGTATCAATGCTGATGACCAAAGGATTAGAAGAGGCGACAACTGCAAAGATGGCACTTGGCTACAAACAAATCATGGATTACTTAAATGGTGAATGCACCGAAGAGTTTGCCAAAGAGGAGACTAAGCGAGTTTCTCGTGCTTATGCCAGAAGGCAGGAAACCTGGTTTTCCCGTGATGATCGAATTAACTGGTTGGCACCAGATACTTTGACGGCGCGATTAGAAAAGCTTTTGGTTAGTATTAATTAATGGTTTTAGGCACATATGGTCACGGCACACACAATGATTTTGTGCTGGTATTTGATGGCGAAGATAAATTAACTTTTACAACAGAGCAAGTAAAAAGAATTTGTGATCGCACATCTGGTGTTGGCGCAGATGGCTTTATTCGAATAACTAAACAAAACAATCAATGGTTTATGGATTATCGAAATGCGGATGGTTCAATTGCGGAAATGTGTGGCAATGGCATTCGGGTAATGGCGCGTTACCTGCAAGAGCGTGGACATCAACCAAGTGGTATTTATTCAATTGATACCCGTGCCGGCAGAAAGTTTTTAGCTGTGCCAGATTCTGGTGATATTTCAGTAAATATGGGACAGGTATCCCAAGTTCCTGGTGAGATCTCAGCGCTGGAAAATGGCAATACTTACCGAGGATTGAATATCGATGTTGGAAATCCACACGCCGTTGTATTTGTTGATGATCTTGCAACTGTTGGTGATTTAAAAGTGGCGCCATCTGTAATGCCAGAGGAGGCATACCCAGAGGGTGTAAATATTGAGTTTGTACAGTTTGCCGAAGGCGGCCAATTAAATATGCGAGTCTTTGAAAGAGGAGTTGGCGAAACTCAATCTTGCGGTACTGGTACATGCGCAGTTGCACTTGCTGCAACTATTGAAAGCAAAAAATCCTTACCAATTAAATGGATTATTAATCCACCAGGTGGTCAGTTAATTGTTGAAATAGATGGCCATAGCAACGCTACATTAATTGGACCAGCAGTTTTGGTGAAAGATGTGGAACTGGATCAGTATCTGTGAGTGATGAGAAGATGGATATTGATCAATTAATCCGTGAAAATGCGCAAGCAGTTGCCGATTATGAAAATTCGGAAAATGTTGAAAATCAACAACAAGATTTACAAGATCGCCAGGCACTTCGACGTGTTGCTGGTTTATCAACTGAATTACAAGATGTTACAGATGCTGAGTACCGCCAATTACGTCTTGAGAAGGTTGTACTAGTTGGCGTATGGACTGAAGGCAGTGCAAAAGATGCAGAAAACTCATTGAAAGAGTTAGCAGCCCTTGCCGAAACTGCTGGCTCAGAAGTTATGGAAGGTTTAATTCAACGTCGCGATAAACCAGATCCTGCAACCTTTATTGGTTCTGGAAAAGTAACTGAAGTTCGCGAAGCGGTTGTTGCAACTGGGGCAGATACAGTTGTTTGTGATGGTGAATTATCTCCAGCACAACTTCGTACCCTGGAACAAAAAGTTAAAGTTAAAGTAATTGATCGCACCGCTTTGATTTTAGATATTTTTGCCCAACATGCAAAAAGTCGTGAAGGTAAGGCCCAAGTTGAATTAGCGCAGATGTCTTATATGTTGCCTCGTCTTCGTGGTTGGGGTGATTCACTTTCTCGCCAGGCTGGTGGAATTGGTGGCCGTGGTCCGGGTGAAACTAAAATTGAAACAGATCGGCGCCGAATTAATGACAAGATGTCAAAGCTGCGCCGTGAAATTAAAGAGATGAAGGTCTCTCGCGATACCAAAAGAAGTGAACGTCGACGAAATAATATTCCCTCCGTTGCGATCGCTGGCTATACAAATGCTGGTAAATCTTCGTTATTAAATCATTTAACGGGCGCTGGTGTTTTAGTTGAGAACGCATTATTTGCAACCCTTGATCCAACTGTTCGCAAAACTCAAACTACCGATGGACGCATCTACACATTAGTAGACACTGTTGGATTTGTTAGACACCTGCCGCATGAATTAGTGGAAGCTTTTAAATCAACATTAGAAGAGGTTTCAGAGGCTGATCTGATTGTGCATGTAGTCGATGGTTCACACCCTGATCCCATGGAACAAATTCGCGCAGTTCGCCAGGTGATAGATGAAATTGGTGGCGGTGAGATCATGGAGATCATCGCAATTAATAAAGCAGATGTGGCCCAACCTGAAGTTGTTATGGAGCTGCTTCGTAAAGAATCAAATGCTTATGCCATCTCTGCTCGAACTGGCTATGGTGTTGAAACTTTGGTTAAAGCGGTGGAATCTGCACTACCTAAACCAAAGGTTGAAATTAAAGCCGTGATTCCATTTAATCGTGGTGATTTAGTAAGTGCGGTGCATGAACGTGGTGAGATTATTTCAGAGGAGTATCTACCTGAAGGCACAAAGATGCATGCAATGGTGGATGGCGCATTGGCCCGTAAAATAGAGTTGTTATGACATTACTTCTTGGACTTAAATTATTTTTAGCACCATTATTTGTTTGGATCATCTCTGTTTTGCAAGGTAAGTACAACGCCAGAATGGGTGGTTTATTTCTCGGTCTGCCACTAACTACTGGACCATTCCTATTAATCGTAGGCATACAGGAAGGCAGATCTTTTGCTAAAACTGCTGCGCACGGTGTTTTAGTTGGGCAATTATCACTAATTGTTTTTTGCCTTGCTTATGCCTTTGCAGCCAGTAAATTAAAGTGGGGTAAATCAATTGCCATCGCAACAGTTACGGTTTGGCTTAGCGGATATATTTTCAACTTAATAAACTTTTCAAATCTAGGCGTGATACTTACCCTCTTCTTTACTTGGGCAATATCACTTGCTTTATTTCCTAAGTATGAAAAACCAACGGACAAAGTAAGTGCGCCTAAATGGGAGCTACCAGTCCGGTTAATTACCGCAGTACTTTTGATTTTAGCTTTAACGGGGGCAGCAAATATTTTAGGCTCACGAGTATCCGGAGCATTATCAACATATCCAACAATTATCACTGTGCTTGGTGCCTTTTCTCACCGGCGCAATGGCCCAAAACATTTAGTTGCTACCTTGCATGCATTAATTCAGGCACTACCAATTACCTCTGTAATTATGATCGGATTAACTTTTCTTCTTTAAACTAGGAAGCCATTTGGAAATGGATCAGTTGGATCTAGTAACCAAGTTGCTTCACCCATAATCCAAGCCCTGCCAGTAACAGTTGGGATAATTGCAGGTAATCCAGCAACAGTTGTATGTTCCTTAACCCGACCTTCAAATTGCGAACCGATCCAAGATTCATTTATTAATACATCGGTATCTTTAAATTCACCACGTGCCACCATTTGTGCCAACCGAGCACTGGTTCCAGTTCCGCAAGGGGAGCGATCAAACCAACCCGGATGAATTGCCATAGCATTTTTCCAGTGCAATGAATCTGCGCCAGGTGCAATGAAATCGATGTGATGGCAAATTGCAATCTCTGGATTTTCTGGATGCACAGGTCGATTTTGCGCATTAATGGCATCACTTATTGCAAGACCTGCTGTTAAGAACTTCTGCCCATTTTCATGCTTGAACTCAATGCCAACTCTTTCTACTGGAATAATGGCATAGAAGTTTCCGCCAAATGCCATGTCATATTTAATTTTTCCATAACCTGGAACATCAACCTCTTGATCTAATTGGTAAGAAAAAGATGGCACATTTATCAGAGTTACCTTTTCAGCTTTGCCATCCTTTACTTGCACATCAACTACAACTAATCCGGCAGGTGTATCAAGGCGCACCGTTGTTATTGGTTCAATTACTGGAACAAGATTTTTCTCAACTAAAACAGTTGCCACACCAATTGTTCCGTGGCCGCACATTGGCAAACATCCAGAAACCTCAATGTAGATAACGCCCCAATCAGCATCTGGTCTGGTTGGTTTTTGCAAAATAGCACCGCTCATTGCAGAGTGACCACGAGGTTCATACATCAACCAATGACGTAAGTAATCTAGATTTTCCATGAAGTAACGGCGCTTATCAAACATTGTTGCGCCTGGGATTTCATCGATGCCAGATGTAACTACCCGAGTAGGCATGCCTTCAGTGTGCGATTCAACTGTTGTAACAGTGCGCAAACTGTTTTTCATATTGTCCTACTTGCGGTTTTTGTAGAAATTTACTGCTTGCTCAATATCCTTCTTCAACTGAGCAAGATCATTTGCTGGAAGTGGCAAACGAGGTAGGCGAGTAGGTCCGCCGTAGCGACCAACCGCCTCCATTGCTACCTTAATGGCAACAATAAACTCTTTGCGAGAATCCCAGCTGAAAAGATTATGCACTGCTGCGTAAATAGGCGCTGCTTCTTTGTAATTTCCAGCAACACACATCTCATAAAGATCAACAGATTCGCGTGGCAACGCATTTGGAAAACCGGCAATCCAACCAACAACACCACCAGTTGTTAACTCAAGCAACACATCATCAGCGCCAACTAAAACTTCAATCCGCGGAGCATGTTGATGTATTTGCCAAACTCGGCGCACATCACCGGAAAACTCTTTAATCGCAACAACATTTTCTGCTTCATTAGCAATCCGGCCAACTAGTTGTGGAGTTAAATCTACCTTGGTATCAAATGGATTGTTGTAAGCAATGATTGGTAGACCCACTTTGCTGACCTCTTTGTAGTGAGCAACAATTTCATCCTCATTTGCACGATATGCAGTTGGTGGCAAAAGCATTACGCACTTTGCGCCAAGTTCTGCTGCTTGCTCTGTCCATCGACGAGATTCAGCTGCGCCATATGCGGCAACACCTGGCACGATATTAAAACCGGCAGGAGCAGCAGCGAGAGCTGTCTTTAATACTTGGGTGCGCTCATCAGCTGTTAAAACTTGGTACTCACCAAGTGATCCATTAGGAATCGCTCCGTGCACGCCATTTTCGGCCTGCCACTTAATGTGTTCGGCGTACTTGTCGTAATTAACTGAAAGATCAGAATTAAATGGAAGTGCAGTAGCGGTTAATACGCCATGCCATGGTTTTGTTTTAGGTGAGCTCATGGGCAAAACTTACTCGCCCGCTGCTAATTGACCAAGTGAAATTGGTGTGATGATCGGCCTATTTACCGCAGAGATTCGATCGGTATCAGTTGGTGAGACATTTAATTGATCGGCAACAAGATCAACTACTGACCTGCCACAGATTCTGCCTTGGCACATTCCCATGCCACATCGGGTCAACAATTTTGCGGTTCGAGAATCAGTAGCTCCTAATTCATCAATTGCATAATGCAAATCCTTTAACTTTACCTCTTCGCATCTACAAATAATTGTTTCTTGATGCACCCAAGATTTCCAACCATCTTTAATTGGATAAGAGTTGATCAGCGCAGTTGCAAATCTTTGTTTCTTTGCACGACGCGCACGATGAGCTTTTAGTACCTCAACTTTGCAACCAACAAACTTCGCTGCAGATAATCCAGCAATTACACCCTCTGCCATAGATAGCTCACTGCCACCTATTCCAGTTATTTCACCAGCCACAAATACTCCAGCAACGCTGCTTTGTTGATTTGAATCTGCGCTAACTACAACAGCTCCATCCTTAGCCACGATTTGTTTGCAACCTAATGTGCCCGCAAGTGTTGTATCTGGCGTAAAGCCCCAACCGATTGCTGCCACATCACACTTAACATTGCGCACCTTTTTAATCTTAAAATTTCGATTTATTTTGGCAACATCAACTGAATCAAGTTCGCCATTAACACCTGCATGGGCAGCAACTACTGCATAACCAAACCTGGCACGAACCTTGGCTTCACTAATCGTTTTAATGTAATAAAAACCCTCTTTGATTTTGCTTAAATTCTCTAGAACTACAAATAAAGAGGTGATCCATCTGCGAGATTTATTTGCTTCTAGTAACTCCACAACAGAACCACCTGCTTTAACCACACCAGCTGCCACTGGCAGCAAGAAGGGTCCAGATCCAGCAACAACTACCTTTTTGCCGGCAAGCACGCCGTGGCCTTTAATTAAAGATTGCACACCACCAGGAGTCATTACACCTGGAATATCCCAGCCTGGAAATGGGAGAGTGCGATCATAAGCACCAGTACACAAAATTAAGTTGCCGGTATTAATAATCTTTTCTTTACCATTTACTAAAACTCGTAAGGTGTTAACACCATCTTTATGAGTGGCACTCCAAATTTGCGCACCAGACCAAACTTCAATCTCTTTTCGTGCTTTAACTGCATTGATTAACAGCAATCCTGTTTCCAAATCAAAGTGTTGGCTACCTTGATCACCAAATGATTCATCTGGTTGGCGCCAATATTGGCCACCTAATCTGGGATTGCTATCTAGTAATAAGACTGGCGCACCAGCTGCTGCTGCAGATAATGCTGCGCTTAATCCGGCAGGACCACCGCCGACAATAACCACGTTATGCATCGGCACCTGCTTGGGTTTGTACCTTCATGCCCGCTTTAATTTCAGTGATGCAAGCACGTTGATTAGCTAGGCCATCAATTACAACTAAACAATCAAAGCAAACTCCGATGCCACAAAAAACACCGCGAGCTTTTTCATTAAATCTAGTTTTGCGCAAAATTCGATCACCATTTGCTAGCAAGGCAGCCCCCACCGATTGCCCAGTTAATCCAATGACCTCTTGGTCATCAAAGTAAAACTTAATTTCAGCTGGCGACATGATTGGCCCCCACAAATCTGGCAGGTGAAAATGGTGTCGGATCCATAAATGTTTTACGCCCAGTTATTTGCGCAGTTATTAACTCTGCTGTTGCTGGTGCTAAACCAATTCCAGCACCTTCATGTCCTGCGGCATGCCACAACCCTTTTACATTTGCATCCTCACCAATTACTGGCAAATGATCTGGGGCGTATGGACGAAAGCCTCTGTATGCACGAAGTAGTTGAATATTTTCCAATACTGGAAATAATGAAATTGCTTGCCGTGCTAATTGACGAAGAATTGAAACATCTAAATCATTTTTAAAACCAACTCGCTCACGAGATGCACCAATTAAAATCGTGCCACTTGCCGTTCCTTCTACTACTGCTGAAGATTGCAGATCGGCATCACCACTTGCCACATTGGCCACATAATCAGCATCATAAACTTTATGGTTAATAATTTTACCGGCAGGTGCTGTAACCAAAATAAAACCACGTCTTGGCATAATTGGTAGATCTGAACCAGCCAACTTTGCTATCTCCCCAGCCCAAGTTCCAGTTGCATTAATTACGATCGGGGATGAGTACTTACTCTTATCTGTTGTTAATCCAATTACTGCGCCATTGATTGAATCAATACTTATAACATTCTCACCCTGCACAAATGCACCACCACGTTTTCTAACTGCACGCATAATTTGCGCCGCTGCAAGCATTGGTTGGCACTGTGCATCTTGCGGATATAAAACTCCAAACTCAACATTTTTAGAGATAAATGGTTCTAACTTTTGTAACTCTGCGCCATTCACCTCTTGTGCATCAATTCCAGCTGCACGTTGCAAGGCGGCAAGTTTTTTTAAATCAGCAATTCCTTTTTCACTTCTTGAAACAACAACCCCACCTTTATCTTCTAATTCAAAGCCACCATCAATATCTGCATTTACTTCAAACCAAGCATCACGAGATCTAAGAGCTAAAGTTAATTCTGGGCTTGGCTCTTTATCTGAAACTAAAATATTTCCTTCACCCGCACCAGTTGTGCCACTAGCTACTGGCCCGCGATCAATTACTAAAACCTTTAACCCAGCATTTGTTAAAGCCAGCGCGCTACAAGCACCAACAACTCCGGCACCTATGACTATCGCATCAGGGGATCTCACCCCCTAAATCTACTAAGTGATAGAGAATTGTTAAATGACTGCCTGGCTTTGCAAAGGCGTAATCTTCTCTATGATCTCAATATCTTCATTCTCATAAAAGAAATAGACAGATTTGGTTATAACTTCTTTAGCGAGATTAAACTCTGGATGGCTGTATCCGATGCCGAATTCATCGGTTTCGGCGGACCATTGCCCTTCATTAAATGAATATCTAACTTCAACCTGCTTCAAGATAGAACCTCCAACGCTTCCAATTCGCTTAATCCGGCATACTCCATTAATAAATCTCTAACTTTCCAGCCTGAAATTTCATCGCTGTCATGCCAAGAAAAATTTATGGTTCTTCGTCCTTCGCAGACAAGCATTCGATGAGATCCCTTCTGCCTTTTCAAGATGTAATTTATTGGTGCTGTTGTTAAAACTCGATACAGAATTTTTGCTTTAACTGATGGAAATTTTCGCATCCACCAATTGTTTTAGCAAGCACTGATCATTTATATAAATAGTAATTTAGCTGTGAATTTAATAAAGGCTGTGTAAATTACAGAGAGTTAATTTGCTCAAATAAAAGAGTACAGAGGGTAAAGTATTTCCATGAGAAAAATTGGGTCAGCCTTACTTGCGACCTCGTTACTTTTTCCAACCCAAATATCAAATGCAGCCGATACTGCGACCGCTACAAAATCTCAATATGAAACTGCTTTAACCGCTTTAAATAAATTACCGGTTAAGGGCCGAGCTGCAAAGACTGGTTATAGTCGAGAACAATTTCCGCACTGGAAAGATCCAGATAAAAATGGTTGTGACAGTAGAAATGACATTCTCAAAAGGGATTTAACCAAAGTTACATTTAAAGCAGATACCAATAAATGCAAGGTAATTACTGGGTCATTACTAGATCCCTATAGCAATAAAATAATTATCTTTGATCTTAGTAAATCCGCATCAACTATTGATATAGATCATGTGGTTGCGCTATCTAATGCTTGGCAGACTGGCGCATTTCAACTAACGCTCATCCAGCGCACAAATTTTGCTAATGACCCACTTAATCTCTTAGCAGTTGATTACAAGTTAAATCGTCAAAAAGGTGATGGTGATGCTGCTACCTGGCTGCCACCTTATAACTCTTATCGCTGCACATATGTTGCTCGCCAAGTTTCAGTGAAAACAAAGTATAAGTTGTGGGTTACTTCGCCAGAGAAGAGTAAAATTTCTGAGTTATTAAAAGGTTGTATTAGTAAATAAGTAATTAAGTAAGTGCTAGCCCTGCGCTCACTTGCTTTCCGGATCTCAAAACCACTTAGTTGCCTTTAAAGGTTAATTAAGTCTGGCGTAGTTCCAACTTAAACTGGCTGCTGTAATAACCCAGAGTTGATAAGGCATCAGAAGGAGTCCAACTCCAACTGATGCCTTTATAGCAATTATTAGTAATGGAACTGTAAGTATGGCAACCATAGTTAGTGCAATTGAGGCAGTTGAGAGATTATGTGGTCGATAAAACTGATAAGCCCAAACCAGTGCACACACCACACTGATGGCGAAGATGCTTAAGTATGAAATTACCCATCCAGCACTTAACTTCTGCGCAACATTTACCGCAACAATGCCCAACACCGTAAAGTTGTAAGGCCAAATAATTCCAAAGATAAAATCAGGCGGTTGCCAACTTGGTGCATTTAAAGATCTATACCAATTATCACCAGTATTCACCCACAGCCCAGAGCCGGCAACATAAATTACAACTAGCGCAACTCCAATAATGGAGCTAACCGTTTTAAACATAATCAAACCCTATCTCAAGGGCTCAACACTGAGTTATTTCAGATTTACTGTCAGTAGTTACAGGTAGATTTCCATTATCGAGCAAAAGGAGTACACAATGTTTGAGATTCTCTTCTTCACAGCCCTGGTCTACCTTTTTCTAAATCGCAAAAAGCGACCAAAGCGGGGACTAGATAATGAGTTAAAGGATTTACTTAAATCCTCAGCTGATGCCACAGGTATTGCGTTAGATATTAAAAACTTTCTGCTTCGCGTATTAGATGATGATAAAAATGATCGCGAGAAGTTTAATGATCAACAATTAGCCGAAGCACAGCGAATATATGACCGCGCCGGACCAAGCTCTTTCTTTTGGATGACAGAGATTGCTGCCCAAATGACATTACTTGCAACAGCTCAATTAAATGGAATTCCAACCAATATAAATCACGAACTAAAGGAGGGTGCAACACCAGAACAAGTAATTGATGCAGTGGTTAAGATTTAAGCTCTTTCACTCTCTCTTTGACAATATCTTGCAATAATTTGGCATTAACCTTCCAGTCAACTGGAACTTGAATTGTTTTCTTATTTACCTTGAAATCCTCAAGCCGATCCTCAAATTCAGCGATTACATCCTTGCTCCAGGGCGCCATCAAAATATGATTCTTAAGAACTGTTACCCCAAAAATATAAT